>JAAOZX010000496.1 GCA_012274225.1 Comamonadaceae bacterium
CCGCACGCCTACCTGCGCGACGTGCTGCAGCGCCTTCCCGAGCATCCGCCTCGGCGCCTGCGAGATCTCGTCTCTTGCCAGGCAATGTGCTGATGATGGGGGCGGCTTTGCCGATCGCGCTTCGTGGCCTGATTCTCTATTTGCCATTCATTGTTTGGCTTAGATGGAGAGGGAACCAGCGTCGCTCCCGGGATAGCAGTTTCCGCAACGGCGCCGAATGTAACACCGAAGCGCTGCCTGTAATTAAACGTACACTCCCCCGATGAAATTTTCACCAGGCCCGCCATGATGCGCCGGCGCGCGCTGCTCGCCGGCGCAGCAGGACTGTCTTCCACCGCACTGCTCGCCGTCGGCGCCGACGCGGTGCTCGCGGCGCAAGCCGAAGCAACGATGGTTCCAGGCGCGTCGCCGCTCGGACTCGCGGACGACCTGCGCAACCCGCCCGAATTGCGCTCGACCCACGGCGTGCTGCGAACCGCCCTGGACATGCGCGTGAGCCGGGTCGCCCTACCGGGCGGGCTGGCCGAACTTCGCCTGTTCAACGGGATGCTGCCCGGCCCGACGCTGCGCATCTCCGCCGGCGACACTCTGGAAGTCGCGTTCAACAACGCGATGCCGCGGAACCCTGATACCAAGCCGGCCGTCGCCAACATCCCGGACCGCTTCAACACCACCAACGTCCACTACCACGGCTTTCACGTCAGCCCGCGCGGCAACAGCGACAACGTTTACCTGCAGATCGAGCCCGGACAGCGCTTCAACTACGTGCTGCAGATCCCGAAGGATCACCCCGCCGGCAACTACTGGTACCACCCGCACCGGCATGGCTCGGTCGCGGCGCAGGTCGCCTCGGGCGCGGCCGGCATGGTCGTGATCCGGGGCGCGCTGGACGACGTCCCGGAAATCCGGCAGTCCATCGAACGCATTCTGGTGCTGCAGGCGCCGGTGCCGGGCATCGACGGCCTGCTGAAAGCCGAAGACCCGGTCTGGCCGCTCGATGCCGAGCGGAATTTCCTCATCAACGGCCAGTTCCGCCCGCGCATCTACCTGCGCGAAGGCGAAGTGCAGCACTGGCGCGTGTTGCACGCCGGCGACGCACAATTCCTGCCGCTGGCACTCGACGGGCTGGAACTGCACGAGGTCGGCCGCGACGGGAATCCGCTGCCCGCCGCACGGCAGGTCGCGCAACTGGACATCGCCCCCGGCAACCGTGCCAACGTGCTGGTGAAGGCGCTCAAGCCCGGCGTGTTCCGGCTGCGCCGCCCTGCGTTCATGCAGGGCAAGCAGCCGCTTCCCGAGCTTCATCTCGCCGACGTCGTGGTGCTCGCCGCGGCCGATCCGCGCATCGGCAAGGAGATTCCGTTCGGGCGCGAGATCCCGAAAGGCGCGCTCCCGACGAACACCATCCTGCGTCCGATCGCCGATGCCGAGATCACCGGCCGGCGCCAGTTCGTGCTCGGTGCGAGCGACGTGAAAGGCTACTTCCGCGATACCGAGTTCACGATCAACGGCAAGCCCTTCGACCCCGGCCGCGACGATGTGCGGGCGCGCCTGGGCACGGCCGAGGAATGGACCTTCGTCAACAAGACGCCGTTCCCGCACCCGATCCACATCCACGTCAACCCGTTCCAGGTGATCAGCTCGAACGGCGTGCCCGATCCGCGCCGGCCCTGGCTGGACACCTGCGCGGTTCCGGCGGCTGGAACCATGGTGATGCGCACGCGGTTCACCGACTTCGCCGGCCGCTACGTGATGCACTGCCACATCCTTCCGCACGAGGACACCGGGATGATGATCAACATCAGCATCGAATCATGAGTGCCCGCCGCTTCCTCGCAGCGGCACTCGCGGCGGGTGCCGTGGCCCTTCACGCGCAGGCGCAGGACGCGATTCCGCCGGCCGCCGCGCCGTGCATCTCCTGCCACAGTGTCGATGGCCGTCCGCTGCTCGCCGACGTTCCGATCATCGCCGGCCAGCCGCTGGCGTACCTCGTTCGAGCGCTCACCAGCTACCGGGATGGCAGCCGCACGGGCGGCCAGGCGCTGGTGATGCAGCAATTCGTGAAAGACCTGGACGACCGGCAGATTGCCACACTGGCGCGCTGGTTCTCGGAAGCAAGATGAAAACACCCACATGGCTGGTCGCCGGCCTGGCGGCTCTCGCCTTTTCCAGTGGCGCGTGCGCCGACAAGCTGATCTACCTGACCGAGCCCGAGGGCGAGGCCCTGGCGCTCGCGGCCGAACTGCGTGGGCCCTACTTCAAGCTGGCCTCGTACCTCGAGACCGAACAGATCCTGACCTTTTGCGGACCGGCCACCATCGCCGCCGTGCTCAACTCGCTGGACGTGGAACGGCCGAAGCCGGCGCAGTTCTATCCTTGGGCCTTGTGGACGCAACCGTCGGTGTTCAATGCGGCCAACCAGGCCGTGAAACCCTACGCCGTCGTCGAGCACGAAGGCCTGATCCTGCCCGAGCTGGCGATCTTCTTCCGCAACCTCGGTACGCGCGCCGAGTTCGCACATGCCGACAGCTTCAGCCTCGAGCAGCTGCGCGCCACCGTCAAGGCCACCTTGGCCGACTCAGGAAAGCGCTTCGTTGCCAACTATTCGCGCAAGCCGATCGGGCAGGTCGGCGATGGCCACATTTCGCCGGTCGCCGCCTACGACAGCCGAAGCGATCGCGTGCTGGTGCTGGACGTCGCGCGCTACAAATACCCGCCGGTGTGGATGGCGCTGTCGGACCTGTATGCCGGCATGCAGGCGGTGGACTCCGGTTCGGGCAAGGCACGAGGCTATGTGGTGGTGAGCAAGTGACGCTGAGCCGCCGCGCCCTGTTGTCCGGGGCGGCCTCGGTCCCCGTCGCGTCCGCCGCCGCCCTGCTGCGCCAGGACAGCAGCGATGCCGTTTTCGAGGACGCGGTCAGGCAGATCGCCGGCGTCCCCGGCATCGCCAGCGCCATGGTGCGCATCGTGCGTGACGCCTTCGTCGCGAAGTTCGGCGGGCCCGCGCTGCTGTCGTTCTGCGACGCGCTGCGTGGACGTCCGATCGACGACGCCGCGGCCAGTGGCAACGACGTGCTGGCGGAGCAGGTGCGCTTCATTGCGCTGATCCTGTTCACCGGCGAAATCGACAGCGGCGGGCGCAAGCGGGTGCCGCTTTATCCCTGGTCACTCGCCTGGGCCACGCTCGGCTTCACCAAGGCGCCCGGCCTGTGCGGAGGCCCCGCCTTCGGCCACTGGGAAAAGGCTCCGTGAGCGATTCGTCTCTGCACGCGGCGGTGGTGATCGTCGGCACCGGCATGGCCGGCGCGCACATGGCCTACTCCCTGGCGCGCAAGGGGATTGATGTCCTGATGCTGGAGGCCGGCCCGCGGCGCAGCCGCGCCGACAGCCTCAAGACGTTCTACGAGAACCCCGTCAAGGGCCCGCAAGCGCCTTATCCCAGCGTGCCGAGCGCGCCGCATCCGGAAGACACGAACTACGATTCCTTTTACGTGCAGGGCGGGCCGGACAAGTTCATCGGCGCCTACCTGCGCATCTATGGCGGAACGACCTGGCACTGGACCGGCTTCGCCGACCGCCTGCGTCCCGCGGACCTGCGCATGCGTTCGGCGTACGGCGTCGGCGAAGACTGGCCGATCGACTATGCGCTGCTCGAGCCCTACTAC
>JAAOZX010000116.1 GCA_012274225.1 Comamonadaceae bacterium
ACCCCAGCCCGATGCCCAGCGTGAGGAACATCCAGGCCAGCGTGGTCCAGGGCCGCGACCAGCGCGCCCAGGCGGCATCGAGCCGCCCCGACAAGAGCGCCGCGATGGCGAACGCGAACGCGACGGAAAAGCCCACATAGCCCATGTACAGCAGCGGCGGATGAAAGATCAGGCCCGGGTCCTGCAGCTGCGGATTGAGGTCACGTCCGTCCCCGGCGGCCGGGATCAGGCGTTCGAACGGAGTCGAGGTCAGCAGGACGAACAGCAACAGGCCGGTGGCCACCAGCCCCAGCACGCCGAGCACCCGCGCCACCATCGCCTCGTCGAGCGAGCGGGAGCGCTGCGCCACGGCAAAGGTCCAGCCGCCGAGCATGAAGATCCACAACAGCAGCGAGCCCTCGTGGCCGCCCCACAGGGCCGCCAGCCGGTACATCGTGGGCAGCAGGGAATTGGAGTGTTCGGCCACGTACTTGACCGAAAAATCGTTGACGTAAAAGCTCCAGGCCAGCGCGGCCGTGGACCCGGCGATCAACAGGAACATGGCCTGCGCTCCTGGACGCGCGAGGACCATCCACTCGCGCCGGCCCTGGTGGGCGCCCACCAGCGGCAGGGTGCCCAGCAAAGCCGCCACGCACAGGGACAGGATGAGGGCGAAATGGCCCAGTTCGGGGATCATGGCTGGGGGGCTCCTTGCGTCTTCTTGGCCTGGTCGAGCGAGCGCTGTGCGTCCGGTGGCATGTAGTTTTCATCGTGCTTGGCCAGCACCTCGGAGGCGGTGAAACGGCCGTTCGCTTCCAGCCGGCCCTGGACCACAGCGCCCTTGCCCTCCTTGAACAGGTCGGGGAGGATGCCGGTGTAGGACACCGGAACTTCCTTGGCCAGGTCGGTCACGACAAAATGGACGGTGAGGTTGTCGCGCGTGAGCGAACCGTCCTTGACCAGGCCGCCGATGCGGAAAGCCTGGCCCTTGGGCGTCTTGCCCGCCGCCACCTCGCTGGGCGTCACGTACAGCGCGATGTTGCTGTTGAGCGCGTTCAGCACCAGCGCCGCGGCGATGCCGACCACCACCAGTCCGCCGGCGACGATCGCGCCGCGTCTCTTCCAGGCTTTCATGAATGCTCTTCCTTGTCAAAACGGTTGGCCTGCGCTTGCTGCCGCAGGTTGCGAACCACGTTGTTCTGCCGACGCGTCACCAACATCGGCTCCAGCGCCAGCGCCAGCGCAACCACGCCGAAGCTGCCCCAGACATAGAGGGCGTAGCCGCCCATGGCGAAGAAGTCCGCCGCCGAATTCCAGATCACGATTTCACCTCAGCCAGCTGATGGACCCACTCGGTGTGCGCCTCCCGCTCCAGGATGATGGCGCGGACGCGCTTGAGCGTCATCGCCACCGAATACATCCAGAAACACAGCGCCATGAGCAGCATGCCCCACAGCATGGTTTGCGCCATGGACGGCGCTTTTGTCATGGATATAGATGATCCCTGGTGCAAAGTGTTCCACCATTTCACTGAAAAATAGATGATGGGCACGTTCACCACGCCCACCAGGGCCAGGATGGCGCCGGCCTTGTCCGCGCGCCGGGGGTCGTCGATGGCTGCCTGCAGCGCGATGAACCCCAGGTAAAGGAAGAACAGGATCAGCTCGGAGGTCAGGCGCGCGTCCCAGACCCACCAGGTGCCCCACATGGGCTTGCCCCAGAAGGCGCCGGTCCACAGCGAGAGAAACGCCATCAGCGCGCCGGTGGGCGCCAGGGCCTGGGCCATCATTCCGGACAGCCGGGTGTTCCAGGCCAGCCCCAGGCCGGCCCAGGTCGCCATGACGATGTAGATGAACATCGACAGCCACGACGCCGGGACATGAACGAAGATGATGCGGTAGCCCTCGCCCTGCACGGCGTCGGTGGGCGCCACGAAGAAGCTCACCCACAGCCCGGCGATGCCGAACAGGGCGGCCAGCAGCCAGAACCAGGGCATCATCCGCCCGGCCACCGGATAGAAGCTGTAGGGACTGGACAGCTTGAACCAGTTGACAAGGCGGTTGCTCATTCCAATGCGATCCTCAATGCCGCCGTGGTCGCCCACGGCGCGAAAAACAGGGCCAGCACCGTCAGTGCGGCCAATAGCGACAAATGGCCGCCGGCTCCCAGCCCGGAGTTGTGGGCCTGCACGGCCCCCGCCCCGAAAATCAGCGTCGGCACGTACAGCGGCAGCACCAGCAGGCTCAGCAGCACGCCGCCACCGCGTACCCCCAAGGTCAGCGCGGCGCCGATGGAACCCACCAGGGACAGCACCGGCGTGCCCAGCAACAGCCCCAGCGTCAGGACGCCAAGTTCACCGGCGTCCAGGTCGAACTGGATGCCCAGCAGCGGCGCCAGCACCACCAGCGGCAGCCCCGACACGATCCAATGCGCCAGGTTCTTGCCGCTCACCGACAAGGCCAACGGCGTCGGCGACAGCACCATCTGCTCCAACGTGCCGTCAGCGTGATCGGCAGCGAACATGCGCTGCAACCCCAGCATCGTCGCCAGCAGGGCCCCGACCCACAACACGCCCGGGGCGATCTTGCGCAGCAGCGCCGGCTCGGGCCCTATTCCGAGTGGAAACAGGCTGGTCACGATGACAAAAAAGAACAACGCCGTCAGAACCTCGGTCTTGCGACGCATCGCCAGCAACAGATCGCGCCTGACAACGGCCCATAGCGCCCTCACAGCTCGATCGCCTTGCCGCCGGCCAGGGGCACAGCCTGATGGCTGGTCACCACCGCCGTGCCGCCATCCGCAAGATGTTCGCCCACCAATTTTCCCAGCATGTCCACAGCGCGGGTATCCAGCGCGGTGAACGGTTCGTCCAGCACCCAGAGCCTGGCCTTGCGCGTCATCAAACGCGCCAGCAACACACGCCGCTTCTGGCCCGCCGAAAGAAATCGGACCGGCAGGTGCTCGCGCCCTTTCAGGCCGAAGCGGGCCAGGGCGGCGATCACGTCGGCGCGCTCCAGATGGCAGCCATCGAGCTCGGCGGCGAATTCCAGGTTTTCCAGAGCGGTGAGCTCCTCCTTCACCGCCCCGTGATGGCCCAGGAACAGCAGGTCATGCCGGAAAGCCTGCCCGTCCTCGCTTGTCGACCGGCCGCACCAGCGGATCTCGCCCGCGGCCGGGGCCGCCAGTCCGGCCAGCAATCTCAGCAGGCTGGTCTTGCCCGAACCGTTGGCACCGCGAACATGCAACCATTCGCCCGCGCCGACCTCGAAGTCGAGCCCGGAAAACAGGGGACGCTCGCCGCGTACGCAGCTCAGATGATGGGCGGTCAACATTGGATGGATTGTGGACAGGCGAACTACGGTTTCCAACAGGACACGATTGACCCCGTTGACAAAAATCAACTGCACCGAGCATCGAGCGGTGCGGCACTCCGCAATGGCATTGCAGCCGGCGTTTCTCACCGACGCAAGACGCATACGACACAGCCTCGACGGTGTCGGTGAGCGCGTTGTTCTTGAATGCGTCACGCGCGCTCCATTCCGTCGAGCCTGCCATTATCCCAGGCCTGATCAAACGACCTCAAATGCCTTGGACGCGTCGGCTTACAGTTGACATAGATCAACGGCCCCGGGACACCGTCCAATACAAACTATCGGACACATGAATGCCCTCCTGTTGGGCCTCATGAACGAACGAAACAAACCTGCTGGAGCGGATGTGAAAGTCGAGGTCCTGGTAGCTGACGAGCATCCGGTCATCCGGCTGGGATTGAAGACCCTGCTGAACGAATCGGATGACATGTCTTGCGGTGGCGAGGCCGCCGACGGACACCAGACCCTGGAATCGATCCGCCAACGGGAATGGGGCCTGGTCGTGCTCGATCTGTGCATGCCGGGGCGCAGCGGACTGGAACTGATCAAGCTGATCAAGGTCGAACGTCCGCGCCTTCCCATCCTGATTTTCAGCGCACACCGCGAGGAGCTCTATGCGGTACGGGCGATCCGCACCGGCGCCTCGGGCTACCTCACCAAGCGGGCCGACGGCAACCTGCTGCTGTCAGCCATGCGTCGTGTCGCCAGCGGCCGGCTGTTCGTGAGCCAGAAGGTGACCGAACTGCTCGCGACCCATCCGGTCCAGGACACGGAGAGCCTGCCGCACACCCGGCTCACCGACCGCGAATACAGCATCTTCAGCCGCATCGTGAGCGGGGCCAAGCTCACCGACATCGCCGATGAGCTTTCGCTGAGCATCAAGACCGTGAGTACGCACAAGTCGCACATCCTCGACAAGATGACCCTGGGCGGGCAGGTCGAACTGGTGCACTACGCCATCGAGCACAAGCTGCTCGATGCGACCCGCGGATAGTGGCTTTCTTTTGACGGAAAAATAACAATGCAATTCGAGTCGATTCTTTCACGTCTGCGCCGGTTCGCCTTTTCGTGCGGGCTGTTCGCCGCCTTCATGGGCCTTGGCGGTCTGAACGTCCACGCGGCAGAACAGGCCGCCGCACCCGCAGCGAGCCTCGACAACGCAACCTGCCTGAGCTGCCACGAATCCAGGAAGCCCAAGCTCGAAGTCAAGGACGCCGAGGGCAAGCCCCATGCATTGCAGGGTATCCCTTCCGAGAAATACGGCCAGAGCGTGCATGCGCTGATGCAATGCGTGACCTGCCACACCGACATCAAGGACAACGCCGAGAAAGGGAACGTCCATGCCAAGAACACCGCGGAGCCGCTGAAGAAGGTCGATTGCGCCAACTGCCACATGGAATTGTGGGAGCTGACGCAAAAGCACGGCAGGGCCGCTGACCGGCCGCGCCTGGGTGTCGTCGCCAACAACATTGAAGCCTATCGCAAATCGTTCCACGCCCGGCCCAGCGCCGAGGACAAGAACAAACCGAACGCCGAGTGCAACGACTGCCACAACGTCCACAGCTTCAACGTCCCGGCCCGCAACACGCCTGAATACACCCAGTGGCGCCTGAGCATCCCCAACTTGTGCGGCACCTGCCATGCCGAGCAGCTCGACGCCTACAAGGGCTCGGTTCATGGCCAGGAGAACGCCAAGAACATGCTGGCCCAGGCGGCGGTGTGCTCCGACTGCCACACCGCCCACGCCATCGGCAACACCTCGGGCGACCCGTTCAAGCTGACCGTCACCTCCAATTGCGGCGGCTGTCACGAAGAGCAGTTCAAGACCTACAAGGACACCTTCCACGGCCGCATCACGACGCTGGGCTATGCGTACACCGCCAAGTGCTTCGATTGCCACGGAAGCCACGAAATCAAGCGGGTCGACGACAAGGAATCCAAGGTGTTTCCGGCCAACCGGATCGAGACCTGCGAACAGTGCCACAACCCAAAGAAAGGCCGGGCCAAGGTCTCAAGCGGCTTCGCCAGCTTCCAGCCGCACGGCAGCGCGCACAACTTCACGCGCTACCCGCAGATGTGGGTCGCGTTCCAGATGATGACCGGCTTGCTGGTGGGTACCTTCGCCTTTTTCTGGCTGCATACGGCCCTGTGGTTCTACCGCGAATACAAGGAGCGCAAGGCCCGCGCCGGCCAGCCGCACATCCGGCTCGATGAAGTGCCGTCGGCCCTGCAAACCAAGCACGTCCAGCGTTTCAGCGCGATCTGGCGTGCCGCCCACCTGATCTTCGCGGTCAGCCTGATGATCCTGACGCTGACTGGCATGCCGCTGTTCTACCCCGACGTGCCCTGGGCACCGGCCATCATGAAGATCCTCGGTGGCCCTCACACAGCCGGCCTGATCCATCGTGTAGCGGCCGTCGTCTTCGCCGGCGTGTTCTTCTGGCACCTGCTCTACATCCTGTACCGGGTCGGCCGGAACATGCGGACTTTCGAGGTCTTCGGGCCGGACTCGCTGGTACCCAACCTGCAGGACGGCAAGGACATGCTCGCAATGTTCAAGTGGTTCTTCGGACAGGGCCCGCGGCCGAAGTTCGACCGCTGGACCTACTGGGAAAAGTTCGACTACTGGGCACCCTTCTGGGGCGTGACGATCATCGGCATGAGCGGCCTGATCATGTGGCTGCCGGGCTTCTTCGGCTCCTTCCTGCCCGGGTGGATCTTCAACGTGGCGGCCATCTTCCATGGTGAAGAAGCCTTCCTGGCGGTGGTGTTCCTGTTCACCGTACACTTCTTCAACAACCACTTCCGGCCCGACAAGTTCCCGGTGGAAGTGGTGATGTTCACCGGCACCATGTCGCTGGAGGAGTTCAAGACCGATCACGGCGTGGAGTACCAGCGCCTGCTGGACCGCGGTGAGCTGCAAGATCGGCTGGTTGAACCGCCGTCGGCACTCAAGGTGAAAGCCTCCAAGGCGCTGGCGTTCACGCTGATCGCCGTCGGCCTGACGTTGCTGACACTGGTGGGAATCGGATTTTTCAGGGGCGGCTGAGCACCCTGGAATGGGGTCAACCGACTGAACAACCTGCACGTTGGGAGTTGGGAGAGGGTTGCAAGACGAGGCAGCGAAGCGAGTCAATGTGCAAGGCTGCCAGGATCCATGTTGTTTTTGTCTATTTTTTTAGGAGACTCGAAATGAAGTTGCTTCCCACCCTTTTCGTCGCCTGCGGGTTGATGACCGTTTCAATTGCCAACGCCGCCATCGACGATGACGCTGCTCAGGCGATCTTGAAGAAAGGCGGCTGTACGACATGCCACAAGCTCGACAAGGCTGGCGCCGGCCCCTCGATCAAGGACATTGCGAAAAAGCAGAAAGGCAAGGCCGGCGCGGCGGACGAACTGAAGAAGGCCGTCCGGGACGGATCCAAGGGTGTGTACGGCGCCGACAGCGCCATGCCCGGCATTGCGGCGGCCAAGATCAGTGACGCTGATCTTACCAGCCTGGTCCAGTGGATTCTGACGAAGTAGCGGCCTGACGGCCTCACAGAGCCGGTCGGGTTTCCGGTGCCGCGCAGGCGGTGCTGGCCCGACCGCAATTTTCGAACCCCAGCGTAAGCCAGCCCGTTTGCTGAGGCGTATTTCTTGTGGAGGGACGGCAAATGCTTCGTAGCATTCTGGCAAAGATTCGATGGTTTGGCGCCGGCAGACAGGGCCTTGTGGTATTGCTCGCGAGCATTGCCATCCTGCCGAGTTTGAGCGCCGCTGCTGCGCCCGCGCAGTCAAGCCCCGGCGAAGATTTGCGCGCGGCGTTCGCCACCCCGCAAGACATTGCGGACGGCAAACGTCTG
>JAAOZX010000497.1 GCA_012274225.1 Comamonadaceae bacterium
ACGTTGGATCGCTCGATGCCCTCATTTCCGCCGAGGAACTGCGTCCATCGCTGTGCGCGCGACTGGAAAGCGCGCTCGAGGAAGATCGGGTCCGTTCGACGTCGAAACGGTGAAGTGAGGATGCCCTGCCGGCCCAGCCCAGGTCGGGCCACCGTACATGTCTGTAAGCGTGCGCGCAGGCGCCTGGTGCGAGCCTTAGGGGCGGGTGGGCACTGCGCGAGCCTGACATTGACACAAACGCAGCCATCAGCCCTTGATCGACTTGCCGCGGGCGTGGCTTTTTGTCGCTCGGCCGCTAGGTGCGGCCTGGGCGGCGCGGGGCGACAGGCTGCACCCCATGGGTCGTGCGTCTTCCCGGATGTCGGCTCTGCGGCGATCAGCTCGTGCGACTGTTGGTCAGCCTAGCCCAACTTTGTCATTTGGCACTACGACCCCCAATGAAATCATTGACTTAGAGAGGTTTCGCGGCGCGTATGGCACTACTTTTGTGTAGTGAGCGCGCGGCGCGGGGTCGGTCGATCGAGCCGGCTTCAGACCAGCACGCGATGCGTGCCGCCGGGGTTGGGATCGAGCGCCAGGATCTTGTTGATCCTCTGGTGATACGGCTCGGGCCGGGTAGCCTTGCGAACGTGCACGGCTCGGCCATCGCGGCGTTGCAGCGTGGCCGTCACGCGCCGCTGCGTGGCCAGCGTCTGGCGCAGGCTCTCCCAGCTGTCGTCGATGCCTTCAGCCTTGAGCTGCAGGCGCATCGTGTGCACGAAGTGGTAGGCCAGCACGCTGATGAACAGGTGTCCTTCGACCCGCCTGTCGATCTGGTGGAACACGGGCCGCAGGCCCAGGTCGGTCTTCAGCGAGCGGAACACCGACTCCAGGTTGGTCAGCATCGTGTAGGAGCGCCATAGCGTGGCGTTGTCCAGCTCCACCAGGGTCGTGCGCAGGCAGTACACGCCCGGGTGCGCGGCCGCGCTGCCGGGCTTGACGCGCTTGGTCCAGGCGATGGCGCGCACCTGCGTGCCGCTGTCGTCCTTGGTCAGCTCGACTTGGTAGTGCTGCGCCGCACGCGAGTAGCGTTGCTTGGCGCGTCCGAGCCGCTCCATGATCTTGGCCACATCCCTGGTGCCGCGGGGTTTGCTCAGGCCGGCTTGCAGCTTGAGCAGCACCGCCTCGAAGCCGGCCGTCTTACCCGCATCGATGGCGCGCTCCTTTTGCTCGCGCGCCGGCGAGTGGCAGTACAGCAGCGCGTGGCCCTGCGCGTCGAGCACGCGCTGGATCTTGATCGTCGCCTGGCCGGCCGACTGCACCTCGGTGGCCAGCGCCGGATCGAACTGCCGCTCGCGCAGCTTGGACACCACCACGTAGTGGTAGCCCTGGGCTCGCAGCCATGTCAGGTTCGTCTCCGTGGCGATGCCCGCGTCCATCACCACTGTGGCGCCGCTCGGTGCGCCCAGACCCGTGAGCATGTCCTCCAGCGTGGCGGGCTCGCTGGCATTGCCGGCGAACACCCGGCTGCGGCGCGGGAACCCGCTGCCGTCCAGCGCCATGGCCAAGGTCACCAGCGGGCAGTCGCTGCGCTTCTCTTTGCTGTGCCCGCGCTTGGCCTTCTTCACGCCAGCGGCGATGCCCTCGAAGTAGGTGTTGGTCAGGTCGTACAGGGTGATCGTCGGCACGAAGCCGAGGATCGACTGCGCCTGCCCGAACAAGTGCTCCTGCAAGGCCTCGCGGTGCTTGTACAACGCGTCCGAAGCGCGGTACAGGCGGTTCAGGTCCATCGACTCGAAGTCGAAGCCGATCAGCTCGCCCAGGGCTGAGCGCTGCTGCAGCCATGCGTGCGTGGCGAGCTCACTGCCCGGGTGAGCCATACGGCCCACGATGTTGCCGATGGCCGCGGCAATCTGCGGGCGGTTCAGCCCGAGCTCGGCGAGCTTGTCCTGCAGGCCGTACTGGCGCATGGTCGAGACGGCCGCGTGCTCCACACCCACGCTGCGCGGGCGCACCATCTCCAAGGAGTCGAGATCGACTTCCTGGAATCGGCCCGGCTCGTCCACTGCCGCCTTGGCGGCCTGCGCCGCGGTGACCGCCGCAGCCGAGGGTCTCAACGCGATCAGCTGCGCCGCATACCGCTGCGCCAGCGCCTGTCCGGTCTCGGACAGCGTCGCATCGAACATGGGCTGCTGTCCGCGAACCAACTCTTCGATGGATTTGGCCAAAGCTGGCCACTCCTGCTGGGGCAGATCGAAGTGGCTGCCCAGGTTGAGCAGGGTGGTCTGCTTGACGGCGCTGCCGACCCGGCAAGACTCGACCAGGCGATGGGTCGCGTAGGGCTCACCGGAGGTGCGATTGCGGGTTTGGGTGCGCCGGATGAACACCACCGGATGCTGCACGAAAAGGGCGCCGGTGGATCGGAAGTTACAAAAGATTATGGCACTACATTTCACTTTCCAGGCGACATCCAGCATCCATGCGGGCTAGCGGCCGGTGACCTCGGGAAATGGGGTCAAAAGTGACAAAGATGGGCTAG
>JAAOZX010000117.1 GCA_012274225.1 Comamonadaceae bacterium
GCGCCGGTTCTTGCGGGCGGCGCGCGCGGCCTCGGTGATGTTGCCGTGGCTTTGCAGCAGCAGTTGCTCCAGGTAATGCCGCTCGAAGGCCTCGACCGCCCGCGCCTTGGCTTCGCGGAAGGAAATCGCCGCGTCCCCCTCCTCGGACGCGGCGCTCGACACGCGTCCATCGAGCTCGATGTCGGCGGCTTGCAGCGTGCTGCCCTGCGCCAGCAGCACGGCACGCTGCAACACGTGCTTGAGCTCGCGCAAGTTGCCGGGCCAGTCATACGCGAACAGGCACCGCAGCGCATCGACGGTCAACCCCGAGACCTGACGGCCGCACTCGCGGTTCGCCTGCGCCAGAAAATGCCGTGCGAGCGTCACGATGTCTTCGCGTCGTTCGCGCAGCGGCGGCAACGTGAGGTTGAGCACGTTCAGGCGGAAGAAGAGGTCCTGGCGGAAGGTGCCGGCGGCCACCGCACGGCGCACGTCATGGTTGCTCGCCGCGATCACCCTGACATCGGCCGTGCGTCGCTGGTTCGAGCCCACCATGCGGTACTCCTTGTCCTGCAGGAAGCGCAGCAGCTTGGCCTGCGCCATCAGGGGCATCGAGTCGATCTCGTCGAGGAACAGCGTGCCGCACTCGGCCTCCTGCACCAGGCCTTCGCGCGCCGCGACGGCATGGGTGTAGGCCCCGCGCGTGTGGCCGAAGAGCTCGCTCTCGACCAGCTCGGAGGGAATCGCGGCGCAGTTGATCGCAACCCACGGCCCCCGTGCACGCGGGGAGGTGTAGTGGATGGCCTGCGCGAAGACCTCCTTGCCGGTGCCGGTTTCGCCCAGCAGCAGCACGCTCGCCATTGAGCCCGCGATCACAGGCACACGCCGCACCATCCGCAGGAACGCCGGCGCACTGCCGACCAGCCGCGAGGACAGGTCGGCCGGCAGCGCGGGCTCGATCGCCGGCTCCGAACAAGGCAACTGGCCGAAAGCGCGGCGCAGCCGCAGCCTGATTTCCGCATCGGAGCCGGCCAGCAGGCAGAAGTCGAGCGGGCCGCACGCAAGCAGGCGGGCCAGCAGCTCTTCCGGAAGGTCTTGCGTCAGAACCACGGTCGGGACGCCCGGCCAGGCCGCGCGCAGGCTGCACAGCGACGCGCAGCAGGCGAGCACATGGGCGGCATCGGTCACCATCACGACCCCCAGCGGCGGCGGTCCGCCCTCCGAATCTTCCGGGGTGGTGCCAGATGACTGCGTCGGGACGGCGTCGTTCAAGCCGAGCGAGCTCAATAGTCGTCGCGTCCTGTCGACGACGGAAGAGTCCTCAAGAAGGGCGCGAAGCTGCAGTTGCAGCGGCGCGCAGCTGGGCGCCTGCCCCGGAGCCGCGTCGCCGCAGCCGCCCCCGATCGCCACAGCACTCCGGCACTCACTCGACTGAGTCGCGGTCATGATGACCTCCCTGCTGAGAGCTCGACTTGTTTGCAGGCGATTCTAGGGGGACAGGAGTCGAAACCGCTGCACGCGGTCGGGGGCAAACCGCCGCGCAAGGTAACAGTGTGTTCCGACCGTGTTGCCCAAGATGCCCGCTCGATCGCAGCCAGGCAATCGTCCACCAGCTGGCGGCCAAGGTTGATCAGCGGCAATCCAATCCAGCAGCGGTTCAAGAGGCCAACGATGCTCACGCGCAAGATCACACGATGCGAAAGCGCAGGAGTTGGCCTGCCCGGAGGGAATCGAACCCCCGACAACCGGCTTAGAAGGCCGGTGCTCTATCCAACTGAGCTACGGGCAGTCAGCACCGGGCCAGCAAGCGCGGGCCCTGCATCCCGAATGTACAAGGCCTGCAAACGCAGGCCTTGAAACTCGACGACTGGAATCCTGGTCGGAGCGATAGGATTCGAACCTACGACCCTCTGGTCCCAAACCAGATGCGCTACCAGACTGCGCTACGCTCCGAACGCGCCATTCTAGCTGCCCGACCCCGCCTTCACAGATTCGATGGATGCGGTGTTTTTTGCGATGAAGGTGTGCGCCAGATCAACTTTGCAGTATGCTGCCTAGCGAAGTGACGTAAAGCACTTTATTGCATACGGAGATCCCGATGAAGTTGATCATCCTGGTCGGCACCATGACCAGCACCGCCGACTATGTGGCCCAGGCGATCCAGATGGATTGCGCCGATCTCGTCGAGGAAATCGAGGTCAAGCTCATGGATGGGCTGGAAATCGACATCTTCGACGAAGATGCGCTCTATCTGATTTGCAGTTCGACCTACGGTTTCGGCGACGTGCCCGACAACGCCCGCCTCCTCTACGAGTCGCTTGACAGCAGTCCCAAGTACCTCGGCCATGTCCGATACGGCGTGATCGCGCTGGGCGACCGCACCCACCTCAACACCTTCGCCTTCGGCGGCAAGAAGTTCGACGAGCGCCTGCAGGGCCTGGGCGCGCAACGCGTCGGCGAGGTGTGGTGCCACGACGCCAGCGCCGGCACCATGCCGGAGGAACTGGCCACGGCCTGGTGCCGCGGCTGGCTGGCCCAGGCCATGGCCCGCGCTGCCACCGCCGCCTGAATGGCCCGCCCGGTCCTTGACCGGGGACAAGGGCTCACCCGGCCCGGGTGGCAATACTGGCGGGCCGACCCGAATAGAGCAGGAGACATCGATGCACCTCAGCCGCGCCGACCACAGCAGCAGTCCGCCCGCGATCTTCATTCCCCGCGACTACAACGCCGCGCATGACCTGCTGTCGCGCAATTCCGCGCGGTCGGGCAAGGTGGCGTTCATCGACGCCACCAGCGGCGCCAGCCTCACCTACGGCGCGCTGAACGACCAGGCCCATCGTTTCGCCAATGCCCTGCGCGCGCGCGGCTTTGAGCCCGAAACCCGGGTGATGATCGCCATGCTGGACACCCTGGAATGGCCGGTGGTGTTCCTCGGCTGCATTCTCGCCGGCGTGGTTCCGGTCGCAGCCAACACGCTGCTCACCACCAAGGACTTCGACTTCATGCTGCGCGATTCACGCTCGCAGGTGCTGTTCGTCTCCAAGCCGCTGCTGCCGACGATCGAGCCGTTGATCGGCACGGTACGCACGCTCAAGAGCCTGGTCATCGCCGGCGACACCGGCGCCAACTCGGTGGCCGGCTGGATCGAATCGGGCAACGGCGCGGCCAGCGTGGCATCCACCTGCGCCGACGAAGCCTGTTTCTGGCTCTACTCCAGCGGCTCCACTGGAACGCCCAAGGGCACCGTGCATCTGCACAGCCACCTGATCCAGACGGCCGAGCTGTATGCGGGGGCGGTGCTTGGTATCCGGGAGAGCGACGTCGTCTTTTCCGCCGCCAAATTGTTCTTCGCCTACGGCCTGGGCAACGGCCTGACGTTCCCGATGAGCGTGGGCGCGACCGCCGTGCTGCTGCCCGCGCGGCCGACGCCGGCCGACGTGTTCGGCGCCCTGCGCAAATTCCAGCCGACGATCTTCTATGGCGTGCCGACACTCTACGGCGCGATGCTGGCCGACCCGGCGCGTCCGCAGCGCCAGGAAATGAACCTGCGCGTTTGCACCAGCGCCGGCGAGGCCCTGCCGGCCGACATCGGCAAGCGCTGGACTGCCCAGTACGGCTGCGAGATCCTGGACGGCATCGGCTCGACCGAGATGCTGCACATCTTCCTGTCCAACCGTCCCGGCGAGGTGCGTTACGGCACCACCGGCAAGGCAGTGCCGGGCTATGAGTTGCGCATCGTCGGCGACGACGGCCATGAATGCGGCGTCGGCGAGATCGGCGAGCTGCAAATCAGCGGCCCGAGCGCCGCCATCATGTACTGGAACAACCGGGCCAGGACGAAATCGACATTCGCCGGCGAGTGGACCCGCAGCGGCGACAAGTACACGCGCGACGCCGACGGCTACTACACATACGGCGGTCGCAGCGACGACATGCTCAAGGTCGGCGGCATCTATGTGTCGCCGTTCGAGGTCGAGGCCTGCCTGATGACGCACGCCGCTGTCCTGGAAGTGGCTGTCATCGGCGCGGCCGATACCGACGAACTGGTCAAGCCCAAGGCCTATGTGGTCCTCAAGCCGGGCCATGCCGCCAGCGCGGAGGAACTGCAGATGCACGTCAAGAGCCTGTTGGCGCCCTACAAGTACCCGCGCTGGATCCAGTTCGTGCCCGAATTGCCCAAGACCGCCACCGGCAAGATCCAGCGCTTCAAGCTGCGCACCGCGGCCCCGAACGCGACCGGCGCCGCCTGAGCGGACCGACCCCTGACCCGCGTAATCGCCCCGTGATCCGGGTAACCCATGGTGCGCCGCGCGCTCCACCGGGCGAGAATGACCGAAGCATCAAAAAGAGGAGATTTCCGATGACCACCCGCCGACTCGTTCTCACCCGCAGCGCCGCCGTCGTCGGCGCCGCATCCACCGGGCTGCTGCTGCCCCAGATCGTACGGGCCCAGTCCGGCAAGATTCGCGTCGGTCTGATGTTGCCCTACACCGGCACCTATGCGCCGCTGGGGGTCGCCATCGAGAACGGCTTTCGCATGGCGATCGACGAGAAGGGCGGCAAGCTGGGCGGCCGCGAGATCGAATGGTTCAAGGTCGATGACGAATCCGAGCCGCCGAAAGCCGTGGAAAACGCCAACCGGCTGGTGCAGCGCGACAAGGTCGACGTGATCATGGGAACGGTGCATTCCGGCGTGCAGATGGGCATCCAGAAGGTCGCCCGCGAAAGCGGTGTCCTGAGCATCATCCCGAACGCCGGCGTGCATGCGGCCACCCGGGCGCTGTGCGCGCCGAACGTTTTCCGCACCTCGTTCACCAACTCGCAGCCGACGCTCGCACTGGGCAAGCCGATGTGGGACAGGGGAATCAAGCGCGCTGTCTGGATCACGCACAAGTACGCTGCGGGCGACGAGGCATTCGAGGGCTTCCGCGACAGCTTCACCAAGGCCGGCGGCACGGTAGTCAAGGAGCTCGGCTTGCCCTTCCCGCAGGTGGAGTTCCAGGCGCTGCTGACCGAAATCGCCAGCCTCAAGCCCGATGCCGTCGCCTGCTTCTTCGCCGGCGGCGCGGCTGCCAAGTTCATCCGCGACTACGCCGCGGCCGGCCTCAAGGGCAAGATCCCGCTGTACGGCTCCGGCTTCCTGACCGAGGGCGTGCTCGACGCCGCGGGCCCCGCCGCCGAAGGCATCATCACGACCCTGCACTACAGCGACTCGCTCGACACGCCCCGCAACAAGCAGTTCCGCCTGGCGTACGCCAAGACGTTCCACCTGCAACCCGACGTCTATGCGGTCCAGGGTTACGACGCCGGCCAGCTGCTCGTGATCGGCGCTGGCGCCGTCAAGGGCGACCTGGGCAACAAGCAGGTGTTGTACAAGGCCATGGAATCCGCGGCGATCGACAGCCCGCGCGGCAAGTGGACCATGAGCAAGTCGCACAACCCGGTGCAGGACATGTACCTGCGGGTGGTCGAAAAGGGCGAGAACAAGGTGATCGGCATCGCCGCCAAGGCGCTGGCCGATTCGGGCGCCGGCTGCAAGATGGGTTGAGGCCCGCCCTGCCGCTGCGCTGGGAGGTTCTCGGACCTCCCATTTTTTTGTCCACTCGTCCTGCTTCATACTTGCGCCATGGCGCTTTCCACTTATCTCCTTTACGTCGCCGCCGTCGCCCTGCTGATCGTGACGCCCGGACCGACCATGCTGATGTGCATGACCAATTCGATCAACCACGGCCCGCGCCGCGCCATGACATCGGTGGCCGGCTCGGTCACCGCAGTGATGGGGGTGATGCTGCTGTCCGCGATGGGGCTGGGCGCGCTGCTGGCGGCGTCGGAAGCGGCGTTCACGATCGCCAAGGTGATCGGCGCCGGCTACCTGATCTGGCTGGGCATCCGGACCTTTCGCAGCACCACGGTGCTGCACGTGGACGACCGGGCAGCCGGCCCGCCGCGCCGCTCGTTCTACCTGCAGGGCCTGATGGTGGGGGCGAGCAACCCGAAGTCAGTGCTGTTCTTCGCCGCCTTCTTTCCGCAATTCCTGGAACCGGCGGCGCCGTTCGCACCTCAGTTTGCGACTCTGGCGTTCACCTTCGTGGTCCTGGAATTCATCGTGCTCACGCCCTGCGCGCTCGGCGTGGCCCGCATGTTGCCGCTGTTGCGCTCCAGCACACTGGTGCGCTGGATCAACCGGGTCTGCGGCGGGCTGTTCACCTTGATGGGCGGCTTGCTGCTGCTCACGCGCCGCAGCGCCTAGAGCGGACAGCCCGGTGGATCTCGCCAACTTCCTGATCCAGCTGCTCAATGGCGTGCAGTACGGTCTGCTGCTGTTCATGCTGGCAGCCGGCCTCACCCTGATCTTCGGGATCATGGGCGTGGTCAACCTCGCGCACGGCAGCTTCTACATGCTGGGCGCCTACCTGGCCTGGTCGCTGGCCGGCCTGACCGGCAGCTTCACCTTGGCCATCGTCGTCGGCGCCGCCCTTTCGGTGGTATTCGGGCTGGTGCTGGAGCGACTGCTGTTTCGCCACTTCTATCGGCGCGACCACCTGGACCAGGTGCTCCTGACCTTCGGTCTGATTTACATCTTCGAGGAAGGCCGCTCCATCCTGTGGGGTGACGATGTCCACGCGGTGAAGATCCCGGACCTGCTGTCGGCATCGATTCCACTGACCGAGAACCTGTCCTATCCGGTGTACCGCCTGTTCATGTCGGGCGTCTGCGTCGTGCTCGCCCTCGGCCTGTACCTGCTGATCTCCAAGACCCGGCTCGGCATGAAGATCCGCGCCGGCGCCTTCAACCGCGACATGACCGAGGCGCTGGGCGTCAACATCAAATTGATCCACGCGATCGTCTTCGCGATCGGCGTGGCACTGGCCACCGTGGCGGGCATGATCGCGGCGCCGATCTCCAGTGTCTATCCCAACATGGGCTCGCAGGTGCTGATCATGTGCTTCGTGGTGGTGGTGATCGGTGGCATCGGCTCGGTCCGCGGCGCGCTGATTTCGGCCCTGCTGGTGGGCCTGGTCGACACCTTCGGCAAGGTGCTGCTGCCGCAGATTGCCGGCATGCTGGTCTACATGCTGATGGCGGCGGTGCTGTTGTGGAAGCCCGAGGGCCTGTTCCGGCAATGACGACCAAAGCCAATCTCGAAACGCTGCCGCGCACGCTGCAGGTCGCGCTGGCGCTCGGCTTCGCGGCGCTCGCCGTTTTTCCCTGGGTCGGCAGCGACTTCTACGCCCAGATGGTCGCGCGGATGATGATCCTGGCGATCTTCGCCATGAGCCTGGATCTGCTGCTGGGCGTGACCGGCCTGGTGTCGCTCGGCCATGCCGCGTTTTTCGGCCTTTCCGGCTACGCATTGGCCTTCCTCACGCCGGCGGGAGAGGCGGCCAGTCTGTGGTGGACCCTGCCGGCGGCGGTCGCCGCGTCGGCCCTGGCTGCGCTGGTGATCGGCTTCTTCGTCGTGCGGACCCATGGCATCTACTTCATCATGGTGACCATGGCCTTCGCGCAGATGGTGTTCTACCTGTTCTTCGACAACAAGGCGCTGGGCGGCTCCGACGGCATCTACGTCAATTTCAAGCCGGACGCCGGGCTGTTCGACCTGGACAACAAACGGGTCTTCTATTACTTCACGCTGGCCCTGCTGCTCGGCGTCTACGCCTTCCTGCGGCGCCTGCTGTTCAGCCCGTTCGGGCGGGTGCTGGCGGGCATCCGGGTCAACGAGCACCGCATGCGGGCCATGGGTTACGGCACCTTCGGCTACAAGCTGGCTGCATTCACCCTGGCCGGTGCCTTGGCGGGCCTGGCGGGCTACCTGCTCGCGGCGCAAAGCGGTTACGTCAATCCGGAACTCATGGGTTTCCACACCAGCGCGCATGCCATCATGATGGTGATCCTGGGCGGCATGGGCAACTTCGCCGGGGCCATCGTCGGCGCCTTCGCCTTCGAGTACCTGCTGGAGACGTTCAAGGACCTGCCCGCGCTGGGCGCCGTGCAACTGGGCAAGCACTGGCAGTTGTGGATGGGCCTGTTCATCGTCGCTGTGGTGGTGTTCGCGCCGCGCGGACTGCTCGGCGCGATCGATCGCCTGTTGTGGCGGCGCCTGCCGCACCGGGAGCGCGACCTTGACTGAGGTCCTGCTCTCCGCGAGGAACCTGACCAAGCGGTTCGGCGGCCTTGCCGCGGTCAGCGAGGTGTCGCTGGACCTGTGGCTGGGCCGCATCCACGCCGTGATCGGACCCAACGGCGCCGGCAAATCGACGCTCACCAACCTGCTGTCGGGCGACCTGGCGCCGACGGCTGGCAGCGTCACCCTCGCGGGCCAGGACGTCACCGGCTGGGCGCCCGAGAAGATTTCGCGCGCCGGGCTGGGCCGCAGCTACCAGAAGACCAACATCTTCCTGCCTTTCACCGCGCTGGAGAACGTGCGGCTGGCGGCGCAATCGCGCCGGCCCCATGCCGCGCGCTGGCTGACCCGGGCGAAGAGCATAGTGGCGACCAACGAGGCCGCCATGAAGGCGCTGGAATGGGCTGGCCTGAAGGACCGGCGCACGCTGGTCGCCGGCGTCATGAGCCACGGCGAGCAGCGCCAACTGGAGATCGCCATGTCGCTCGCCACCGAGCCCAAGGTGCTGCTGCTCGACGAGCCGCTCGCCGGGATGGGCGTGGCCGAAGCCGAGCGCATGGTGCAGCTGCTCGTCGACTTGAAGCCCCATCACGCCATGATGCTGGTGGAACACGACATGGACGCGGTGTTCACGCTGGCCGACCAGCTGACGGTGATGCTCGATGGCCAGGTGATCGCCAGCGGGCCGCCGGACACGGTGCGGGCCGACCCGACGGTGCAGTCGGCCTACCTCGGGCAGGAAGATTGAAGTGGACGCGCTGATCGTCGCCCGCGGCCTGCACACCTATTACGGCCCCAGCCACATCCTGCGCGGGATCGACTTCAACGTGGGACGCGGCGAGACCATTGGTCTGATGGGCCGCAACGGCATGGGCAAGAGCACGCTGCTCAAGACCTTGATGGGCCTCGTGCCGCCGCGCGAAGGCAGCGTCGCCATCCAGGGCCGTGACATGACGGGGCGGCCGCCCTACGAAGTGGCGCAGCTGGGCATTGCCTATGTGCCCGAAGGCCGCGGCATCTTCGGCAACCTGAGCGTCGTCGAGAACCTGAAGATGGCCGCGCGTCCCGGACGCGGGCCGCGTGCCGATTCCTGGACCTACGAGCGCGTGCTGGAGACCTTTCCGCGGCTGAAGGAGCGGCTGGGACACGGCGGCCAGCAGCTGTCCGGCGGCGAGCAGCAGATGCTGACCATCGGCCGCGCGCTCATGACCAATCCCGAGGTGCTGATCCTCGATGAAGCCACCGAAGGCCTGGCGCCGCTGATCGCGCGCGACATCTGGCGGATCTGCGAACTGATTCGCGCCAGCGGCATCTCCAGCGTCATCGTCGACAAGAACTGGAAGCACCTGACCCGCATCACCGACCGCAACGTCATCCTGGTCAAGGGCCAGGTGGTGTTCGCCGGTACGTCCGATGAGTTGCGCGCCCAACCGGCCTTGCTGGAGCAGTACCTGGGCGTCTAGGGATTCGCTGCAAAAAGTCACTACGCGACTTTTTGCAGAGGTTTGGCATGTGTGAGAAGGCCCGGCAAGCCGGATCCTTCTCACAGGAGGAACCGCGCTGCATGTTGTTGCGCGCGGTCCACGCGGGTGGGCAGTTGGGCTGCCCACCTCGAAGACTGCGTGGAACTGCAGTGCAACGCAGTCTGGCTCATAGCGTCGCGGTCGGACCGTGCGGCAGCAACGACAGTGCCGCGGCTCCTTCATGGGTGACCTGTTCACCGAGGAAGTCGAGGAATCGCCGCACGGCGGGCACCAGTCCGCGCCGCGACGGAAACACCGCGTGCATCACCCCCGCCCGCGGTGCCCAGTCCGGCAGCACCTGTTCGAGCAGGCCTTGCTGCAATTCCCAGCCGCACATGTAGTCAGGCAATGCGCACATGCCGGTGCCCTGCAGCACGGCGAACTTGAGGGTGAGCAGGTCGTCGGCGGTGTAGCAGGGACTGTGCTGGAAGTCATGCTCGCGCCCGCCGGGCCCGAGCAGCCGCCAGCTGGCGCGGCCGTCGGCGGCCGACATCGCGACCGTGGACAGCCGCTGCAGGTCCTCGACCGAGCGCGGCCGGCCCTGGCGCTCCAGCTGGGCCGGGCTGGCAACCAGCAGGGCCTGGCTGTTGCCGAGGTTCTTCACGATCAGGCTGCCGCTGTCGTCGAGCGTGGGGCGCACCCGCAGCGCCACGTCCACGCCCTCCTGCACCAGGTCGACCACGCGATTGCTCACCTGCATGTCGATGCGCACCTGGGGGTGGCGGGCGAGGAAGACCGGGATCAGGTGGCCGATGGTCGACTGGGCCAGGGTCACCGGACAGGTCACGCGGATGGTGCCGTGCGGCTCGCTTCGCACCAGCGCCACGTCTTCGGCTGCCGCCTCGGCCTCCTCCCGCACCGCCACGCAGTGCCGGTGGAACCGGTCGCCAGCCTCGGTCAGCGACAGCTTGCGGGTCGTGCGATGCAAGAGGCGCACCCCCAGCCGTTCTTCCAGCTCGGCGATGCGGCGCGACAGCCGGGACTTGGGCAGGTTCAGGGCCCGCCCGGCCGCGGCAAAGCTGCCCCGGTCCACCACTTCCGCAAAGTAGAGCATGTCGTTGAGGTCCTGCACGGGGCTCCTTGATTGTCCTGCTGGCGAGACAATCTAACCCGTTTTTGCCGTCTTATCAATGATTGAGTCCTTCTCCACAATCTAATCTTCGGCTTAACCGCCAATCAACCTGGAGAACAAGCTCATGAGACTGCTTCACATCGATTCCAGCGCCCTCGGCGTCAACTCGGTTTCGCGCCAGCTGACCGCGCGCATCGTGGCGCAGTGGCGTGCCGCCCATCCCGACCTCGTGGTCGAGTACCTCGACCTGGCCCAGGACGCCCCGTCACATCTCTCACTGGAGTCGCTGGGCTTTCGGTCTGCCCCCGGCGCCCAGGGCCAGACCGAAGTGCAGCGCCGTGAAAACGCAATCTCTGAAAAGCTGGTCAGCCAATTCGTGGCGGCCGACGTTGTCGTGCTCGGCGCGCCGATGTACAACTTCTCGGTGCCGAGCCAGCTCAAGGCGTGGATCGATCGAGTCGCCCAAGTGGGCCGCACCTTCAAGTACACCGAAACCGGCCCGCAGGGCCTGGCCGGCGGCAAAACCGTGATCGTCGCGTCCACCCGCGGCGGCGTCTATTCGACCAATCCGGCGCTGGCCGGACTGGATCACCAGGAGAGCTACCTGAAGACGGTGTTCGGCTTCTTCGGCATCACCGACGTGCAGTTCGTCCGGGCCGAGGGCGTGGCCATGGGCGACGCGGCGAAAGCCAAGGCGCTGGACGCGGCCGTGGTGACGATCGAAGCGCTGGAGACCGAAGCGGCCGAGGCCGCGCTGGCCGCCTGAGGGCCCTCGCTTCGCAACCAAACGGCCTGCTCATGCAGGCCGTTTTCGTTTTGCTTGCGCGTACCCCTGGTCGCGTCGATGGCGCGGCTTCGGCGAGGCTTGCGGGAATCTTGATAAAGTCGCGTCCGATATTTCACTTGTTCCTCCGAACAAGCCAACTTCCAAATCACCTAAGAGGCGTCTCATGGCCCGTACCGTCCAATGCATCAAGCTCGGCAAGGAAGCCGAAGGGCTCGATTTCCCGCCCTACCCCGGCGAACTGGGCAAGCGCATCTACCAGCAGGTCAGCAAGCAGGCCTGGGCCGACTGGCTCAAGCACCAGACCATGCTGGTCAATGAGAACCGGCTGAACCTGGCCGACCAGCGGGCGCGCCAGTACCTGGCGCGGCAGATGGAGAACCATTTCTTCGGCACCGGCGCCGACGCGGCGGCCGGCTATGTGCCACCCAGCGAATAGCGCGATGCCGCCCCATGCCTGAAATCGTCGAGTGGCAGCCGGATGGAACGCCGCGCAGCCCTCGCTTTCAGGACATCTATCGCTCCATGACCGGCGGCCTCGAGCAGGCCCGCCATGTGTTCCTGCGCGGCTGCGACCTGCCGGGCGACTGGGCGCGCCAGCCGCAATGGCGCATCCTGGAGACCGGCTTCGGCCTGGGCCTGAACTTCCTGGCCACCTGGCGGGCCTGGAAGGACGACCCGCAGCGCCCCCGAATACTGCATTTCGCCTCGGTCGAAGCCTGGCCGGTCGCCGCCGCCGACCTGCTGCGAAGCGCCCAGCCTTATCCGGAGCTGCAGCCGCTGGCCGTGCAACTTGGCGCGCAATGGTTCGGGCTGATGCCAGGGGTGCACCGCCTGGTGTTCGAAGAAGGCCGGGTGCTGCTCACCCTGTACCTGCGCGATGTGAAGCAAGCGCTGCGGGAACGCAGCTTCCACGCCGATTCGATTTTCCTGGACGGCTTCGACCCGCCGAACAACCCGGCGATGTGGGACCTGCATACCCTCAAGGCGGTAGCGCGTCATTGCCGCCGCGGCACCCGCCTGGCCACCTGGACGGTGGCCGGCGATGTGCGTCGCGAGCTGACGCAATGCGGTTTCGTCGTCGAAAAAGCCAATGGGCTGGCACCCAAGCGCCATTGCCTTCAGGCGGTGTTCGATCCAGCCTGGGAGCCCCGCGGCAGCAAGCCGATAGCCGCCATCACGCCGTGCCGCTGTGTCATTGTTGGCGCGGGACTCGCCGGAGCGGCCGTGGCGGCCAGCCTGGCGCGGCGCGGATGGCAGGTCACCGTGCTCGACGCCTGGGCTGGCGCCGCCGCCGCCGCCTCGGCGCTACCGGTGGGCTTGCTGGCACCTCACTACTCGCCCGACGACAGCCTGCTGTCGCGCCTCACCCGCAGCGGCGTGCGCGCTACCTTGCAGCAATGCCGGATGCTGTTGCCGGAGGGAGAGGAATGGCGTGGCACCGGCACACTGGAGGATCGTTCGAGCAATCCGCATAGCCTCGCAGCGGAGGTGCCCGGGAACCAGCGGCCCTGGAGCCGCGCCGCCGACCCGGAGCAGCTGGCGCAGGCCGGCTTGCCGCAGGCCACCCCCGCCATCTGGCACGAACAAGCAGCCTGGATCAAGCCGGCGGCGCTGGTGCGAGCCTGGCTGGCGCAAATCGGAATCGTCCGCCAAGGTTCGACGACAGTGGCCCGCCTGACGCGAGGGCCGGACGGCTGGGAACTTGCGAACGCGGGTGGCGACGTGGTGGCGAGCGCCGATCTGGTCGTGCTCGCCGCGGCACACGGGACCGTCAGGCTGCTTGGGGACGCCTTGCCGCTGCAGCCGGTGCGCGGCCAAGTGTCCTGGGGGCCCCACTCTCCCGAGCAGGCACTGCCGGCTTTCCCCGTGCACGGCAACGGCCACTTCATCCCGGGCGTTCCACTGCCGGACGGCCTTGCGTGGTTCTGCGGCTCGACCTACGAGCGCGGCGACACCGATCGCTCGGAACGGGCGCAGGACCACAGCGCCAACCTGGCGAGGCTCGGCGCCCTGTTGCCCGCGATCGCACAGCAGCTGGCCCCGGCGTTCGCCAACGGCGAAGTACGCGCCTGGACCGGCGTGCGCTGCGTTTCCGCTGATCGACGGCCGTTCCTGGGCGAGGTGCAACCGGGTCTGTGGGTCAGCACCGCGATGGGGTCGCGCGGGCTGACCTTCGCTGCATTGTGTGCCGAGCTGCTGGCGGCCCGGCTGCACGGCGAGCCGCTGCCGCTGGAGCGGCGCCTGGCCCAGGCGCTCGATACCGAGCGCCACCGCAGCTAGCGCGGATGTCGGGCTGGCAGCAGGCCGAAGTGGCTGGCGCGGCGGCGCCCCACCTTTTCCAGCGCGCTACGCAAGGTGGCCGGTTGCGGCGGGTTGCCGAGCATGACCGCAGCCCCGCCCCAGCGAGCCCGGATCCGCTCGACCAGTGACGGGCTGGCCTTGGTGGCGATCAGATGGGCAATGGCCGGCCGCTCCGCATGCAGTGCCCGCAACAACGTCCAGCCATCCACGTCGGGCAGGCCGAAGTCCACCAGGGCCACGCAATACGGGTTGGCGCGGGCCATTTCGAGCGCCTCGGCACCGGTTTGCGCCTCGTCGACCTGGGTCAGTTCGGCCAGGGCCAGCCGGGCGCGCAGGTAGAGGCGCTGGTTGCGGTCTCCGCTGGCGATCAGCGCGCGCAACGGCGGTGAAGCGTCCCACCCTGGCGCTGCGGGCGGCAGGGTCAGGGGGGCGTCGTCGAAGTCCAGGTCGAGGTCGAGTGAGCCGGGCGGCATGAACAATTCGTCCATGGCCTGGATCACGTCGGGCCAGAGCAGCGGTCGTTCGAACGAGCGCCAGCTGCTGGCGGGGGCGACCGAGCCGATCCAGATCAACTTGAGGGCCTTGTCGGCAGGCCCCAGGTCGCGTTGCGCCGCTTCGCTGCGGCCGTCGACCAGTGCCAGCCGGGGCGGCTCCGGGGCCTGAGGATCCCAGAGCGAGTAGACCGTCTCGCGCTGCTCGGAGAGGCGGAACAACGTATTCAGGGCATGGCGCTCTGCCGGGGAGAAACCCAGGACCTTGACGAAGACGCGCAGAGCCATGGTTGGAAAGTTGAGCTGTCGCCGGATTATGGGCCTTTGCATCGCAGGGCCCAAGCGATTCTTGTCCCGACTGCATTGGCGCGCAATCCCGTCAAATCCCGCGCCGTTGCTGGCGCATAAGCTTAT
Organism: Comamonadaceae bacterium; assembly: GCA_012274225.1. GTDB lineage: Bacteria > Pseudomonadota > Gammaproteobacteria > Burkholderiales > Burkholderiaceae_C > Ramlibacter. The sequence goes on from JAAOZX010000117.1 coordinate 14,693, forward strand.
TCGCATAAAGTGCGAACAAAAAAGTAGTTGGGACTGATAAGCGGCCCTTTTAGAGTGGCGCTCGATGTACCAATACACCGACTTCGACAAGCAGTTCATCCGGCAGCGGGCGGCCCAGTACCGCGACCAGCTGGAGCGCAACCTGGCCGGCCAGCTCGGCGACGACGAGTTCCGTCCGCTGCGCCTCCAAAACGGCTGGTACATCCAGCGTTATGCGCCGATGCTGCGCATCGCGGTGCCCTACGGCGAGGTCTCCAGCACCCAGTTGCGGGTCCTGGCCCGCATCGCCCGCCAATACGACCAGCCCACCGCCGAGATCTTCCGTGACGCCCAGGCCAGGCAGGCTGCGCTCGGCCCGGTGCCGGTGGCCGGCGGCGGCTTTGTCGCGTCCAGGCTGAAGGTCGGCTACGGCCACTTCACCACCCGCCAGAACGTGCAGTTCAACTGGATTCCGCTGGTCAAGAGCGCCGACGTGATGGAGCTGCTGGCCAGCGTGAACATGCACGGCATCCAGACCAGCGGCAACTGCATCCGCAACATCACGACCGAGGAGCGCGCCGGCATCGCCGTCGACGAGATCGCCGACCCGCGGCCCTTCTGCGAAATCCTGCGGCAATGGAGCACCCTGCATCCGGAGTTCGCCTTTCTCCCGCGCAAGTTCAAGGTCGCCGTGAACGGCTCGCGCGAAGACCGCGCCGCCATCGGCTGGTACGACGTCGGCCTGCAGCTGTTGCGCAATGAAGCCAGTGAGCTGGGCTTCAAGGTGCTGGTGGGCGGCGGCATGGGCCGCACACCGATCATCGGCACCGTCGTGCGCGAGTTCCTGCCCTGGAACCAGTTGATGAATTACCTCGAAGCGGTGATCCGTGTCTACAACCGCTACGGCCGGCGCGACAACGCCTGGAAGGCGCGCATCAAGATCCTGGTGAAGGCCGAAGGCCAGCGCTACATCGACCAGGTGGAAGCCGAATACCGGCAGATCGTCGAAATTGACGGCGCGCCGCATACCATCAGCCAGGCCGAACTCGACCGCGTCGCCGCTTCTTTCGTTCCGCCGACGCTGGGTGAGCGCCGCGAGCGCAGGGGCGCCGACGCGAATCTGCACGAAATCCTGCGCAGCGCGGCGCAGGCCGACCCGGAGTACAGCCGATGGCTGCGGCGCAACGTGGCGGCCCACAAGAATCCCGAGCTGCGCGCGGTGACGCTGTCGTTCAAGCGACTGGGCCAGGCGCCCGGCGACGCCACCGGCGACCAGCTCGACATCGCGGCCAATCTGGCCGAGCGCTTCTCCGCCGGCGAAGCCCGCACCACCCACGAGCAGAACCTGCTGCTGCCCTGGGTGCACCAGGATGACCTGCCCGAGCTGTGGAACGCCGCGCGCAAGGCCGGCCTGGCCAAGCCCAACATCGGCCTGCTTACCGACCTGATTGCCTGCCCCGGCGGGGATTTCTGCTCGCTGGCCAATGCCCGTTCGCTGCCGATCGCCGAGGCCATCAGCCAGCGCTACCAGGACCTGGACGAACTGCACGACATCGGCGAGATCGACCTGCACATCAGCGGTTGTATTAATTCGTGCGGCCATCACCACAGCGGCCACATCGGCATCCTGGGCGTCGACAAGGACGGCAAGGAGTGGTACCAGGTCACGCTGGGCGGGGCCGACGGATCGAATCTCTCCGGCGTTGCAACGCCGGGCAAGGTGGTCGGCCCTTCGTTCTCGGCAGCGGAAATACCGGAAGTGGTCGAGGCCGTGCTGGAAACCTACCGGCGTGAGCGCCGGAGCGCGGGCGACCGGTCCGAGACCTTCATCACCACGTTGCGCCGCGTCGGGATCGAGCCATTCAAGGCCGCTGCCAACGCCGCCCGTCTCACCGAGAAGCTGGAGGCGTGATGAAAGAATTTGAATTGATCACGCCGGCAGCAGCCCCGTCGCCGGCCGAACCGCTGAAAGTCCTGCAACTGGCCAACGACGCCGACCCGTTGGCCGTCGAGATCGCCGGGGTCGGGCGCATCGAGCTGCAATTTCCCAAGTTCAGCGACGGCCGCGCCTTCAGCCAGGCCATCCTGCTGCGCCGGCGGCTCGGTTTCGCCGGCGACCTGCGTGCCACCGGCGACGTGCTGGTCGACCAGCTGGTGCAGATGCGGCGCAGCGGCTTTTCCAGCGCGGTACTGCGCGCCGACCAGGACGCGGCCCACGCCCGGCGCCAGTTCGAGCGCTATCCGGCCTTCTACCAGGGCGACGCGCTCGACGCCCGCCCGCTGTTTCGCAAGGCGGCGTGATGGGCGCCGTTGAATTGCACGCGCGGGCCTCCGCGGATTTCGACGCGAGACTGGCCGAGACCAGGGCGCTGTTGCGGCGCGCCGCCACCGAGTTTTCGCCGGTGACGCAGGCCTCCAGCCTGGGCGCCGAGGACGTGGTGATCACGCACCTGATCAACAGCCTGCAACTGGATATCCCGGTGTTCGTGCTGGACACCGGCATGCTGCATCCGCAGACGCTGCAACTGCTGGCCCGCACCCGGGCCACTTCGCGCGCACCGGTCACCGTTTACCGGCCCCGCGATGAAGCCGTGATCCGGTTCGTGCAGCGCGAGGGCAAGGACCCGATGTACAAGAGCGTGGATCTGCGCAAGGCCTGCTGCCATATCCGCAAGGTCGAACCGCTGGAGCGCGCCCTGGCCGGACAGCGCGCCTGGATCACCGGCCTTCGGCGCGAGCAGTCGAACGCGCGGGCCGAGGTGCCGCTCGCCGACGAAGGCGCCGAACGCGCCAAATTCAACCCCCTGGCCAACTGGTCCTGGGGCGACGTCTGGCACTACATCGCCGCGCACGGAGTCGACTACAACCCGCTGCACGACCAGTTCTACCCCAGCGTCGGCTGCGCGCCCTGCACCCGCGCGATATCCCTGGGAGAGGATTTCCGCGCAGGACGGTGGTGGTGGGAAAGCAGCGACCTCAAGGAGTGCGGCTTGCATGTGAAGAGCAACGATTCCAAGGAAAAGGTTTCTGCATGAACGCCCGCGCCGAACCCCATTTGCTGGGCCAACTGAGCAATCTCCACCTCGATGCGCTCGAGGAGGAAGCGATCTTCGTGCTGCGCGAAGTGGCTGCGGCCTTCGAGCGCCCCACCCTGCTGTTCTCGGGGGGCAAGGATTCGCTGGTGCTGCTCAAGCTCGCAGAAAAGGCTTTCGTGGGTGATGGACGCGGCTGCGGTGCGGGCCGCATCCCCTATCCGCTGTTGATGATCGACACCGGCCACAACTTCGACGAGGTCACCGCGTTCCGCGACTTCAGGGCGAAGGAGCTTGGCGCCGAGCTGATCGTGCGCAGCGTCGAGGATTCCATCCGGCGCGGCACGGTGCGGCTGGCGCATCCGGGTGAGTCGCGCAACGTGCACCAGTCGGTGTCCCTGCTGGAGGCGATCGAGGAATTCCGCTTCGACGCGCTGATCGGCGGCGCCCGCCGCGACGAGGAAAAGGCGCGCGCCAAGGAGCGCATCTTTTCCCACCGCGACAGCTTCGGCCAGTGGCAGCCCAAGGCGCAGAGGCCCGAACTCTGGACTCTGTTCAACACCCGGCTGCAACCGAACGAGCACTTCCGGGTCTTCCCGATCTCCAACTGGACCGAGCTGGACGTGTGGCAGTACATCGAGCGCGAGCGCATCGCCCTGCCCTCGATCTATTACGCGCATCGCCGCCAGGTGGTGGAACGCAAGGGGCTGCTGGTGCCGGTCACCCCGCTCACGCCGCCGCGCGGCAACGAGGAGGTGGTCACGCGCACGGTGCGCTTTCGCACCGTCGGCGACATCACCTGCACCTGCCCGGTGGAGAGCTCGGCGGCCAACGCCGCCGAAGTCGTGGTGGAGACGCTGACGGTGGAAGTCAGCGAGCGTGGCGCCACCCGGATGGACGACAAGACTTCGGACGCCTCGATGGAAAAGCGCAAGAAGGACGGTTATTTCTGATGACGGCCCCCGCCACCCACGACCATGTGTCCGCGCTGCGGTTCATCACCTGCGGCAGCGTCGACGACGGCAAGAGCACGTTGATCGGCCGCCTGCTGGTGGACAGCAAGTCGGTGCTGCAGGACCAACTGGCCGGCGTGCAGCGGGCGGGCGAGACCGACCTGGCGCTGCTGACCGACGGTCTGTCGGCCGAGCGCGAACAGGGCATCACGATCGACGTCGCCTACCGCTACTTCGCCACTCCGGGGCGCAAGTTCATCATCGGCGACGCGCCCGGCCACGAGCAGTACACCCGCAACATGGTCACGGCCGCCTCCAGCGCCGACGCGGCGGTGGTGCTGGTCGACGCCACCAAGCTCGATTGGCACGATCCGGCGCTGGATCTGCTGCCGCAGACGCGCCGTCATTCGCTGCTGGTGAACCTGCTGCGGGTTCCCTCGATCGTGTTCGCGGTCAACAAGCTCGACGCGGTCGCGGATCCGTCGCTGGCGTTCGACAACATCCGCGCCGCGCTGAACCGATTCGCCGAGGCCGCGGCCATCCCGGTGCGCGCCGTCGTCCCGATCTCCGCGCTGAAGGGCCATAACGTGGTGCACGCCCATCCGGGCTGGTGCGGCTACCATGGCCTTTCGCTGTTGCAACTGCTGGAGCAGCTGGACGTCGCCGAGGCCGAAACCGACGAGGCCTTGTCCTTCCCGGTCCAGTGGGTTGAGAAATTTGCCGCATCCGCCGACACGACACAGGGGCGGCGCGTGTTCTGGGGCCGCGTCGCCACCGGCAGCGTGGCTGCGGGACAAACCATCAAGGTCATGCCAGGCGGGCAAAGCGCGACCGTGGGCCAGGTGCTCGACTATGTGCGCCGGCCCGGAATGGTGACCGCCGGCCACAGCGCCGGGATCGTGCTCGACCGTGAGGTCGACGTCTCGCGCGGCGACTGGCTGCTGGCCGCCGGCGCTCCGGCGTCTTCTCGCCAGCTCTCGGCCACTGTCGCCTGGATGGACGATGAGCCGCTGGTGGCCGGACGCACCTACTGGGCGCTGCACGGCCATCGCTGGGTCAAGGCGAAGGTGCAGCGCATCGTGCACAAGTTGGACATCAATACTCTGGTCGAAGCGCCGGCCGACCACCTGGAGCCCAATTCGATCGGCCACGTGGATCTGGCGCTGCAGGAGCCGCTGGCCACCCTGCCCTACCTTCGCTCGCGCATCCGGGGCTCGCTGGTGCTGGTGGACACGGCCAGCCACAAGACTTCGGGGGCAGCGTTGGTAAGGACGGTCGTGCAGTGAAAGAAGCCAATGGCAGCGCTTGCGACCCAGGCTAAGACAGCTCGGCCGCGAGGACATGGGGCCTTGGCTAAAATCATGGGTTTCCGCCGCACCGAACCCGAACATGACCCACGTCGTCACCGAATCCTGTATCCGCTGCAAGTACACCGACTGTGTCGACGTGTGCCCGGTGGACTGTTTCCGGGAAGGCCCGAACATGCTGGTCATCGATCCGGACGAGTGCATCGACTGCGCGGTCTGCATCCCGGAATGCCCGGTCAACGCCATCTATGCCGAAGAGGACGTTCCGGCCGACCAGATCGCGTTCGTCAAGATCAACCTCGAGCTGGCCACCGCGCCGGGCTGGAAAAGCATCACCAAACGCAAGCCGGCGCCGGAAGACGCCGACGAATGGAAGGACAAGCCGGGCAAGCTCAAGGAGCTCGTTCGCTGAAAGCCCCCTCGCACCGGCCCTGCCAGGGCCGGTGTGACAATGGCATGAAGTAGTCTTATGGAACCCCAACTGAACCAAGAAGTGATCAAGACCGCAGTTGCCCACGACGGGCCGATCGAGACCGATGCCGTGATCGTGGGCGCCGGCCCGGTGGGCCTGTTCCAGGTGTTCGAGCTCGGTCTGCTGGAGATCAAGGCCCATGTGATCGATGCGCTCGGCTATCCGGGCGGCCAGTGCGTGGAGCTCTATCCGGACAAGCCGATCTATGACATTCCCGCCGTTCCGGTGTGCACCGGACAGGAGCTGACCGACAACCTGCTGCGGCAGATCGAGCCGTTCGGCGCCACCTTCCACTTCGGCCAGGAAGTCACCGCCGTGGCTCAGCAGAGCGACGGGCGCTTTTTTGTCGAAACCTCCAGGGGCACGCGCTTTCTGACTCGCACCCTGTTCATCGCCGCCGGCGTGGGCGCCTTCCAGCCGCGCACCCTGAAGGTGGACGGCCTGGACAAGTTCGAGGGCACGCAGGTCCATTACCGCGTGAAGAATCCGACTGACTTCGCCGGCAAGAACCTGGTGGTAGTCGGCGGCGGCGACTCGGCCCTGGACTGGGCGCTGAACTTCGCCGCCGAAGGCCCCAACAAGGCCGAAAGCGTGATCCTGATCCATCGCCGCGACGGCTTCAAGGCCGCGCCCGCGTCGGTGCGCAAGATGCACGAGCTGTGCGAAGCCCTGGAAATGCAGTTCGTCATCGGCCAGGTGACCGGCTGCGAGGAAAAGGACAACCGGCTCACCGGCGTCAAGGTCACCGGCTCGGACGGCGTGACCCGGGTGGTGCCGCTGGAGATGCTGCTGGTGTTCTTCGGCCTGTCGCCCAAGCTGGGCCCCATTGCGCAGTGGGGCCTCGACATCGAGCGCAAGCAGCTCAAGGTGGACACGGAAAAGTTTTCCACCAATGTTCCGGGCATCTTCGCCGTGGGTGACATCAACACCTACCCCGGCAAGAAGAAGCTGATCCTGTCCGGCTTCCACGAATGCGCGCTGGCCGCCTTTGGCGCCGCGCCGCTGATCTTCCCGGAGAAGAAGATCCACCTGCAGTACACCACCACCAGCCCCAAGCTGCACAAGGTGCTGGGCGTGGAGTCGCCGGTGTTCGATTGACCGGCTGCCACCGTAAGCAACAAGCCCGCCTCGGCGGGCTTTGCTTTTTTCTGCCGGGCTGGCGCCGGCGACAGGGTCTGACTACGGCAGGTCGATGCCCCAGGTCGCCGACGACCCGATCCAGCGCAGCTCGCGCGCTGCCGCAGCCGGATCGTCGGCCGCGCAGATGGCGCTGACCACGGCCAGGCCATCCGCGCCAGCCCGCAGCACGTCGCCCGCATTGCCGCTGTGGATACCGCCGATGGCAACCAGCGGCAGGGCTGTCAATGCCCGCGCCTGCCGCAGGCCGGCCAGCCCCCACGGCGCCTTGGTATCGGTCTTGGTCGGGGTCGCGAACACCGGACTCACGCCCAGGTAGTCAACCGGCATCGACGCGCTGAGCATCACATCCGCTGCCGTCTCCACCGACCAGCCGATGAACATCTCGGGCGGCAGCAGTTGGCGCGCCTGGCCCGGTGACAGGTCGCCCTGTCCCAGGTGCAACCCCGACGCGCGACACGCCAGCGCCACCTCGACGTTGTCGTTGATGACGAGTGGAATTCCCAACGGCTCGAGCAGGCGAGCAAGCACCAAGGCTTGTTCGAGGAACTCGTTGGTGTCCAGTTCCTTCTCGCGCAGCTGCACGCAGGTCGCGCCGCCGCGCACGGCCGCCTCGACCACGCTGGCCAGCGGGCGACCCCGGGTGAGCGAGCGGTCGGTCACGAGGTACACACGCAACGCACCGCACAGTGCACGATGCCGCGCCTGCGCAGCTTCCCGCAGACTCACCACTGGGCCACCTCCAGTCGCAGCCGTTGCTCGAAGGTGCCCTGGTCCATCAGTTGCAAGGCGTCGAGCAGCAATGCCTGCATGCTGCCGACGCCGCGGCCGGCGGCTTGCGCCTGCTCGGCAGCCATTTCACCGGCGACGCCCAGCAGCGCCATGGCCGCCGTGGTGGCGCGCCAGTGGTCGGACTGCGCGGCGCAGAACGCGCCGATCAATGCGGTCGCGGAGCATCCGACCGCGGTGATGCGCGTCATCCAGACATGGCCGTTGGACAAGCGGCTCCAACGCCGCCCGGCGTCCAGCACGTGGTCGGTCTCGCCGCTGACGCAGACGACGCCGCCAGTGCGTTGCACCAGGGCCTTGGCCGCGCCCAGCGCGTCATTGGCGCCGGCGCTGCTGTCCACGCCGCGGGTCTTGATGGCCGAGCCGGCGGTGCTCATGATTTCCGAACCGTTGCCGCGGATCACGCTGGGCGCCGCTGCATCCAGCAGGCGCGCGATGGTCTGGTCACGGTACGGGGTCGCGCCCGCGCCCACGGGGTCGAGAACACTCGGAATGCCGCGCACAGCCGCCGCCTTCAAGGCCAGTTCCATGCTGCTCACCCAATAGGGATCGAGGGTGCCGATATTCACCACCAGGGCCTGCGCGATGCCCACCATGTCACGCACCTCCTCGTGCGCATGCGCCATGACCGGCGAGGCGCCCGCAGCCAGAAGCACGTTGGCATTGAGATTGATCGCGACCAGGTTGGTGATGCTGTGCACCAGCGGCGAGCGCTCGCGCACCGCGGCGATGTCGGCCCAGAGATCGGAGGAAGTCAGCGTGGCGGCGGTCATGTCGGTCCTTGTGGTGGGGACCCGGACCGCGGCGGCGGATGGAAGACCGCGATGGTGCTTCCCTACGCTGGCACGACCCAGATCAGGTTCCAAGAGTGTTTCTCAGTCCGAACGAATTGCGGCGCCCGGACACCTCTAGCAGTTGTGGATTATCGCTCCGGAGCTGCGCCGGTCCTGCTGAGGCCGCTCACACAGCCGCAGCCACTCCGCGATCCGGAACCCGGCAGAAAAGCCGTTATAATTTAAGGCTTGTTCCTCGATAGCTCAGTCGGTAGAGCGCCGGACTGTTAATCCGTAGGTCCCTGGTTCGAGCCCAGGTCGAGGAGCCAATGAACATGCATGTGCCCGCGTAAGCGGGCACTTTCATTTGTGGGCACATTGCGAAGGTGTGGCGCAGGTCATGCCAGCGGAAGTCCTCAATGCCAGCCCGTACGAGTGCCTTACGCCAAGCCTTGGTATTGACCTGGACGATTGAACTACCCTGGTAGGTGAAAACGTGCGTGACGTGATCCCCTGCCGTCTGAGCAGCACCTCCATTGCCAAATCATTCGGCGGCACTGCATGCGCCCACCCGTTCTTGTGCTGATCGGCGGCAACCCAAAGATGACGCCGTTCAAGGCGGATTTGCTTCCACTGGAGTCGTGTCACATTGGACTGGCGCAGTCCTGTCTCCGGTGCGGCTGGAACCAGCGCAACATCGACTCGTCCCGGGCGTGGGTGCGCTTGCGGGCCGTTTCCGGAAGCCATTTCCCTACGGCCTCATCCCAGGTCCGCCGGGGCTTGAGTCCTAGCCGGTCTTGCTCCCAACCCGCCCGGCACTTTCCTGCTGGCGATGCTGTTCCTGGCGGCATTTGTTCTGTACTATTTCATCAGCTCACATCGGCCAGCTCAGGGGCCCGAGCTGAGAAAGGGCCGCCATGAACATCACCTCAATAGGGCGCAGCGGACAGCGCGCGGCGCAGATAGCGCGCGACGTTCTCTCGCTGTTCAAGCTGCGCATCGGCACGCTGATCATGGTCACCGCGCTGGTGGGGCTGGTGGTGACACCGGGCGCCTCGCTGGGCCTGGGCCAGGTGATCGTGCTGGCGCTGTCGGTGCTGGTCGCATCGGCTGCCGCCGGCGCATTCAACCAGTACGTGGAGCATGACGAAGACCGCCTGATGGCCCGCACCCGCCGCCGCGCCTTCGTCACCGGCGCCCTGCCGCACCACCCGGCCTGGTTGCTGCTGATGGGCGTGCTGCTGGCCGGCGCGGTGGCGGCGGCATGGTTCGCCCTGAACGCGGCGGCGGCCGTCTACGTGTTCCTGGGCGCCTTCTTCTACGCAGTGGTCTACACCGTGTGGCTGAAGCGCCGCAGCGCCTGGAACATCGTGGTGGGCGGCCTGGCCGGCAGCTTCGCGGTGCTGGCGGGGGGAGCCGCCGCCGACCCGGCCCTCGGCCCGCTGCCGCTCCTCCTGGCGCTGGTGCTGTTCCTGTGGACGCCGCCGCATTTCTGGAGCCTGGCGATCGCGAACTGTGCCGACTACGAAGCCGCGGGCGTACCGATGTTGCCGGTGGTGGTGGGGCCGGCACGCGCGGCCCGGATTGTCTTCGCAAGCACTGCCGCCCTGTTGGCGGCATCGCTTTTGCCGCTCGCATTCGGCGCCGGGCCAATCTACGCCGTGGGCGCGGCCGGCGGAGGCCTGCACTTCCTGCGCAAGTCCTGGCTGCTGGCACGCAACCCAAGTCGCGCGACGGCGATGGGGTCCTTCTTCGCGTCGCTGGTGCAGCTGAGCACATTGCTCGTGGCCGCCACCGTCGACGGGCTGTTGCGCTGAAATTTACTTTTCGCGGACAAGCAAAAGGCCTTCGGCAAACACAGGTTCTAGCAACCGTCCAACGTCTACTGCTCCGCGGCAAAGCCGGGGCTCGCTTGATAGCTAGTGGCTTTGCGAGATCAGCGATGGCTGCCTCCTGCCGCGAGCCGAACGCAGTGCCAAGCACTAGAAACGGAGCGGCACTGCTCGCTGGACGTCAGCCGTGCTGCCCGGAAATGTAGTGTTCGAGTTGCTCGATGATGAACTGCTGCTCGGATATGGTGGCTTTGACCAAGTCGCCGATGGAAATAACACCGGTCAGCTGACCGCCGTCCATGACCGGCAAGTGACGCAGCCGGTTTTCGGTCATCAGCGCCATGCACTCCTCGCCGGTCTGGCCAGGGTGCACATACATCACCGGGCTGGACATGATGTCGCGCAACAGAGTGTCCTGTGAAGCGCGGGCCATGGCCACGAGCTTGCGCGCGCAGTCGCGCTCCGAAACGATGCCGACGACTTTGCCGCGCTCTTTCACCACCAGCGCGCCGATGTTCTTCTCGGCCATGAACTTGGCGCCCTCGTACGCCGAGGCGGTCGGCTCCATGGTATGGACGGTCTGGTCGGGCTTGGATCCGAGAATCTGCGCAATAGTCTTCATAAACTGCCTCTCGAAAGATGAGCGGGGTCGGCGGCTTCGCTCACCCGTGCGGATTGCTCAGGTGCGCTCGATACAGGCCATCGGCCTCCGGCGTCTCCACCGCCGGGAATCTCGGGGGGCACCAATTCCTTCGGATGCGCAGGCGGGTAGCGGTCGTTGGCGTTGTTCGCTGATGGCTGAGTGCCGTCATTCCCTGTCGAGCATTTTTCCGAGACATGGGACGGGTTCGCCAAATTCGCCAAACAGCGAAGCATCGCTACGCGGAGTTTCAGGATGCTCAGGGGAAGGCTGGGATGTCCGGTTCAGTGCCCTCCAGGCGCGCCTCCGGATGCAGCGCCTGCAGGCGCGCTTCGATGGCCTCGACATCCCACATGGGCACGTCGACCATCAGCAGGATCTGCCCTTGCTCGATCTGCGGCGCGAAGCGTTTAAGACGCTTGCTCGGCGTGGAGACGCCGATCATCGTCGACGCCCAGGTGCCAAATAGCGCGCCGGCGATGGCCAGAGCGGCGGCCAGGCCCCATTGCGGCTTGTCGCCCACGATCGGATAGAACACCGCGACGAGGGTACCCACCAAGGCCCCCATCGCAGCGCCGATGATCAGCCCCACCTCGGCCGACCGGACGACGTCCGACGTCTGCAGAACGTTGGCGGCGTGCAAGCCGGACATGTTGCAATCCTCCCGTGCGACAAAATGCATCTTGCGATACTCGATGCGCGCCAACAGGAGGTCGTCCATCGTGCGCCGAGCGCTTTCGACGTCAGGCAGGAGCCAGTAGATTCGACTGTGCATGGTCACCTCCTTGGGGCGATACCCCTCAATCCGTCAATGCGCTGCCGGCTGCGCGGTCGCGGGAGCGAAGAACGCGCCTCGCGTCAGGAATGTGTAGTCGGCTTCGAGCGCTCCTATCCCCAGCAGCACGAACAGCAGCAGCGGCGGCAGCAGGATGGCGTACACCAGCGCGAGCCGCTCCCACAACATGTGCATGAAGACCGAAACGATCAGGCCTGCCTTCAACAGCATGAACACGACGATCAGCGACCATCGGAGCAAGCCCTGGAAATGGAAGTAGTCGACCAGGTAGGACGCCGTGCTGAGCACGAACAGCAGGCCCCAGATCTTGAAGTAGATGCCCAGCGGATGCTGCTGACCCGGTGCGTGTGCGCCGGGGTGATCCCCGACCGGCGCGGCATGTGGGTGTTCGGTGTTTTCCATGTGCGGCCTCCTGCTTCTACCAAAGATAGAAGAACGCGAAGATGAAGACCCATACCAGGTCCACGAAGTGCCAGTACAGGCCCAGGATCTCGACGATCTCGTAGTTGCCCCTGCGGCCGGTGAGGAACCCCGGCCGCTCCTGATCGAGATCGCCCCGCCGCACCTTCAGCGCCACGATCACGAGGAAGATCACGCCGATGGTCACGTGCGTGCCGTGAAACCCGGTGATCATGAAGAACGCTGATCCGAACTGTGGCGCGCCCCAGGGGTTTCCCCATGGGCGTACGCCTTCGTGGATCAGCTTGGTCCACTCGAACGCCTGCATGCCGACGAAGGTGGCGCCCAGGGCCGCCGTCGCCAGCAGCAACGCAAAGGTCGTCTTGCGGTCGCGTCGATAGCCGAAGTTCACCGCCAGGGCCATCGTGCCGCTGCTGCTGATCAGGTCGAAGGTCATGATCGCGATCAGCAGCAGCGGAACGCTTCGACCGAACAGCGTCAGCGCGAACACCTCGCTCGGATTGGGCCAGGGCTCGGTCGTGGAGACGCGCACCGTCATGTACGAGATCAGGAAGCTGCCGAAGATGAAGGTGTCACTGAGCAGGAAGATCCACATCATCGGCTTGCCCCACGGCACGCCCTTGAAGACGCGTTGATCCGAGGACACGTCCGCGACGATGCTCTGCCAGGCGCCGGCCTGGGGCAGGATTCCTGCTGAACCGGGTGCTTCGTGTGTCGTCATGAGGTCGGCTCCTTAATCGCTTGCGGACACGTCGGTCACAACGAGGCCGACGAGCAGATTGCCAACCCGACCCCTTCCGACACGAGCAGCGCATACAGCGCCACCCAGACGGCGAGCAGGTAATGCCAGTAGGTCGCGCACAGTTCGATGCTCAGCCTGATCGTGGCCGGATCCGAACCCCGCCACACCTTCGCCGATGCGCGCGCCCATGCCACGAGGCCGCCGAGCACGTGCAGGCCATGCACCGCGGTCAGCAGGTAGAAAAAGGCAGTGGCAGCACTGTCCGCGACGAAGTACCCGGCGTCGTTGAGTTGCTTCCAGACGAACAACTGTCCGGCCAGGAAGCCGAAGGTCAGCAGGCCGCTCATCCACAAGCCGCGCCGCACCTGGTCGCGGTCGGCGCGACGGGCGGCATGCACCGTCCATTGCATGGCCAGGCTGGCGCCGACCAGCAGCGCGGTGTTCAGCATCAGCACCCTGGGCCGGGGCAGCGGGGTCCAGTCCGCCAAGCCCAGGCGCATGGCATAGGCGCTCACGAACAGCACGAACAGCGACGTGGCGACGGCCAGGAACACCCACAAGGCCATCTTGGCCGCCGACGGGGTGGGCGCGTCGCCGCCCACGTCGGCAACCGCGGCCTGCGCCTGCCACGGCTGCACGTTGATCGTCTGCCGGAACAGCCACCACACGATGGTGGCCATCAGGACCGAGAGGAAAACCAGGCCGATGGTCATGGCGCCACCCCCGGCTGCGCGGACCTGGCCCAGGCTTCAGCTGCGACCTCCGAAGGTGGGACGTTCTGCGGGATGTAGTCGGTCTTGAGGCCCGGGACGCCGTAGTCGTAGGCCCAGCGATAGACGGCCGGCAATTCCTTGCCGAAATTTCCGTGCCGGGGCGGCGTGTGCGCCGTCTGCCACTCGAGCGTGGTGGCGTGCCAGGGGTTGTCGCCCGCTGGCCTGCCCCTGAAGTAGCTGGTCACCAGGTTGTACAGGAAGACCATCTGTGCGGCGCCAACCACGAAGGCGGCGATCGAGATCCACGCGTTCAGCAAGTGCGCCGAGTCGGGGATGAAGCTCGTGCCGCCGATCGCGTAGTAACGGCGCGGGATACCCATGAACCCCAGGTAGTGCATCGGATAGAAGATGGCGTAGGTGCCGACAAACGTGATCCAGAAGTGGATCTTGCCCAGCGTGTCGTCCAGCATGCGCCCGGTGATCTTGGGGTACCAGTGGTAGATGGCCCCGAACACCGTCAGCACCGGCGCGATCCCCATCACCATGTGGAAATGCGCCACGACGAACATCGTGTCCGACAGCGGCATATCCACCACCACGTTGCCCAGGAACAGGCCCGTGAGGCCGCCGTTGACGAAGGTGAAGATGAACGCGATGGCGAACAGCATCGGAACCGTGAGGTGGATGTTGCCGCGCCACAGCGTCAAGACCCAGTTGTAGACCTTGATGGCAGTCGGGACCGCGATGATCAGCGTGGTCGTGGCGAAGAAAAAGCCGAAGTTAGGGTCCATGCCGCTCACGAACATGTGGTGCGCCCACACCATGAAGCTCAGGCCGCCGATCACCAGGATGGCCCAGACCATCATGCGGTAGCCGAAGATGTTCTTCCTCGCGTGGGTGCTGATCAGGTCGGACACGATGCCGAAGGCGGGCAGCGCCACGATGTAGACCTCGGGGTGGCCGAAGAACCAGAACAGGTGCTGGAACAGCAGCGGATTGCCGCCGGAGTAGGCCAGTTGCTGTCCTTTCGAGACGAGCGCGGGCATGAAGAAGCTGGTGCCCAGCGTCAGGTCCAGCGTCATCATGATGGCGCTGACGAACAGGGCGGGAAACGCCAGCAACGCCAGGATGGTGGCCATGAAGATGCCCCACACGGTGAGCGGCAGGCGCATCATCGTCATGCCGCGCGTGCGGGCCTGCAGCACGGTCACCACGTAGTTCAGGCCGCCCATGGTGAAGCCGATGACGAAGACCGCCAGCGAGACCAGCAGCAGGATGATGCCCCGGTGCGCTCCCGGCGTGCCGTCCAGGATGGCCTGCGGCGGGTACAGGGTCCAGCCGGCGCCGCTCGGCCCTCCGGGCACGAAGAAACTCGCGACGAGCAGCAGCACCGCCAGCAGGTACAGCCAGTAGCTGACCATGTTCACGTAGGGGAACACCATGTCGCGGGCCCCGACCATCAGCGGGATCAGGTAGTTGCCGAACCCGCCCAGGAACAGCGCCGTGAGCAGGTAGATGACCATGATCATGCCGTGCATGCTGACCAGCTGGAGGTAGGTATACGGGGTGATGAAGCCGACGCGGCCCGGAAAGCCGAGCTGCAGGCGCATCAGCCACGAGAACACCAGCGCGACCAGTCCGATCGCGATCGCGGTGACCGCGTACTGGATCGCGATCACCTTCGCATCCTGGCTCCAGATGTACTTGCCGATGAACGTCTTCGGGTGGTAGAGCTCGGGCTCGCCAACCTCCGCAGGCGGTGCGAATTCCGATTCATCGTGCGCAACGTAAGTAGTCATCGCCCCTCCACGCGGATCAACGCGAGTTGATGTAGGCCAGGATGTTGCCGATCTCAGCATCGTCGGCCAACATCCCGGCGATCAGCGCCATCTGGCCGCCGTAAATGTCCTGCGGATGGGCGCCACGGACGCCCTCCTTGAAATTCTTCAACTGCCTGGCCATGTACCAGTCGCTCATGCCCTGGAGCCTGGGCGCGTTGGTCGCCGCGATCCCCCGCCCGTTGGCGCCGTGGCAGGCGGCGCAGGTCGCGTAGCGCTCCCGGCCCTTGTCTACATCGCCCTTGATCGTTGTCGCCACCGGCGCGTCCGGCAGGCTCGCGATGTAGGCCGCGACATTGGCGACGGCGGTGTCGTCCGCAAGCGTGGCAGCCATCGGCGCCATCATCTTGCCGAACGTGTCCCTCTCGTGCGTGCCGCGGGCTCCCTCCTTGAAGTGCTTCAGCTGACGCTCCACGTACCAGGCGCCCTGTCCGTTCAGCCTCGGCGCATTCAGCGCGACATTGCCCTCGGCGTTGGCGCCATGGCAAGCAGCACACACCGCATACGAGGCCTGGCCCGCCAAGGCGTTGCCGGGAGGCCGGTCGAGCACCTGCGCAAAGGTCGACTGGCGGTCCAGCCAGGCCTGGTAAGCAGCGGGCTCGTCCACCACCAGCCTGCCACGCATTGCGAAGTGCCCGATGCCGCAAAGTTCCTCGCACAGCAGGTCGAACGATCCCGTCCGCGTGGGCGTGAACCAGATGTACGTGACCAGGCCGGGGACCATGTCCATCTTGACGCGCAGCTGCGCCACCGCGAAGTCGTGCAGCACGTCCTTGGAGCGAAGCAGCAGCTTGACCGGCTGGCCCAGGGGCACATGCAGCTCGGGACTGGCCAACAGCACGTCGTCCCGCCCGTTGGGATCGGCCGGATTCATGCCGAAGGGGTTGCTGTCGCTCACGAAGCGGGAGTGCACGGTCCCCAGCTTGCCGTCCTTGCCGGGCAGGCGATAACTCCAGTGCCACTGCTGGGCCACGACTTCCACGATCAGGGCGTCCGGCGGCGCATGGACGACGTCCGCCCAGACCAGGAGGCCCGGGGCCAGCATGGCGGCCACACCGACACCGGTGAGGACCAGGAGCCACCCCTCGAGCTTCTTGTTCTCCGGCTGGTACGCTGCGCGTCCGTCCTTGCGATAGCGGTAGCGGATCACCGCCAATGCCATGAACAGGTTGACCGCCACGAACACGATCCCCGTCACCCAGAAGGTGATGGCGATCGTGCTGTCGATCCTGTGCCAGTTGGAGGCAATCGGCGTGAAGTACCAGGGACTCAGGAAATGGAACAGGACCGAGCCGAGGGCCAGCAGGATCAGCGCGATTGCGATCGCCATGGCTAGGGCTCCGTGGCGGTTCTCTTGAGCCTGCAGTACAGCAAGGCCGCCACGATGCCGAAGACCCCATGCGCGGCCACCGTTTCCGTGCCGCGCAGCGCCGCCAACCAGGGGAAGAAACCGACCAGGAACTCGAAGTTGATCAGGTAGAGCGCGACGCCCACGGTCGCACCCGCCACCAGCGCCACGCCCGGCGTCGAATCAAGCCTGAGCTGCACCAGCACCGCGGCCACGCCCAAGCCGAAGACGATGCCCAGAACGTAGTGGGTGACCAATGAGATGGCGACCACGCCGAGGTTGAACCCGTAGCCGGACGTCTGCAGGCTGCTGGTGCCCGTGAAGATCGGCGCGATCATGTACGAAGTCCGCCATGGGCCGTCAGGGCTGAAGACGGCGGACCAGACAAGGTCCAGCACCATCAGCACGGCGCCGGCCGCGAAACCGGACACCGCCGCCGCGGTCCAGTCCATCGCGCGCCACTTCCAACCACGCGAACCCAGCAGAGTGTCCATGATGACCTCCCTCGTGCGCGACAGCTTCGCCGCCGACACGTTTGCGTGAACCGCCACTGCCCCGGCCTGTCGAGGCAAACCGACCGCTCTTTTACACCCCGGGGACGCTCGGCGCCGCGAGTCCGTCGAAATTGACCACAACCCAATAAGGGGCGTGCAGCCAGGCGCCGCGCGCACGCTCATGAGGCAGCTGTCGAGCTAAGGTGAAACTTCACCGAAGGCGGTCAGCTTGTTCTGGGAAACTGGCGGGGAAATTGATGCCCCAACGTGGAGGCGTCCAGGCGTGAGGCCGAACCCCACAGCGGCCGCTCCTACAATCAACCCGTAGGCGTCTTCGTCGGAAATCAGCGATGCCAGACGAGCAAACCTCCCATGCGGCGACGATGTCGGAATTGACCCCAGACGGTCTGGGATGGCGGGGCGTGCAAGCGGCCACAAGCGCCCATAGCCGGCTTGGCTAGTGGATCCGCAACGACTCTGCGGGTGGGAGTGACCGCTCTTGTCTGCGAACGGAGTTGTCCTGGTGCTCCAGCAACTGCCAATGTGCCGTGAGGGCCGACAGAGCCAGCCGAAAATGAAGTGACAAGGCCGGATGCGCAGCGAGACCTGCCAGGTTGAGTTCTACCTTTTGAGCCATAAGCCGGCGCTGAACGTTACAGGCAGCTTCCGCGTGCGCGGTCATCAGAGCCAGGGTTCCCGCCAGAATGGCCTCGACGCAGGGGAGGCGCTCTTCCTCGTCTCGCTCGGCAAGAGATTCCACGGGACTCTCCTCGGGGAAATAAGGCGCCAACCCCGCAGCTATCTCGCAATAGTGCGGGGGTTTCCAGTCGCCGGCGCAAACGCGCGGCCAGCGCTCGAGGCGCAACGGGGCACGGCGTACCGCGCCCCGCTGGCCGACTACTTCCTGTGAACGACTGCAGGATCCTCGCTCTTGCCAGGACCGTGGCAGGTCACGCAGGATTCGGTCGCCACTGCACCGACGGTGTTGCGGTTGGCCTGCACTTGCCCACCTTGCAACTTGATGTGCGACTTGGCCGCGCTCGAGTCGTGGCAGCTCACGCAGGCCCCGGCAAACGGCGTGGTCACGTGGTCGGTGCCATTGGCCGCGGTCGTCGAGAGGGCGTTCTTGGCCAGTACCGTCGTCGCCGCGCCACCCGCGATGCCCGCGTCGTACGCAGCATCAATCGTCTCGTACGTTGACGGCAACGCACTGAGCGGCACCGAGCTGTACGTGCCGGAGATGTGGCAGGTTTCGCAGTTGTTCAACTGACCCGGGAAGTCCATCCGCGCGAAGTCCAGCAGCGTGACTTCGCCGCGCGAGGTCGAGTCTCTCGCATCGCGGAACGGATTGACGCGGTCTCTTCCGGCATGGATGCCGTGGATCATGTCCTTGAAGTTGTTCGTCGTGACCGGCAGTGCCAGGGCGGCATTGACCTTGGTCTTGTCGAACTTCCAGAAGTCCACGATCTTCTGCAGCTCCGCAGTGAAGGTCCAGGTGTTCATCGTGGAGTCGGGAATCTGCCGGCCGCTGGTCGCCAGGCCTGGCACGTGGCACGTGACGCAAACCTGGGTCTGGTAGACCCGGTTCCCGCCGTGGCCTTCGAACCACTCGTGGCAGCTGGCGCACTTCTCGGGGTCGACGACCTTGCGGCGCACTGCGTCGCCGGTGACCTCCTTGACGACCGAGATCGCGTGGCGCGCCACCGCGGGGCTCACTTGTGTGAAGTAGCCCTGGAGGGCCACCGCACGCATCGTCGAACCGGCCGGGAACTTCTTGGTGCCGGTGCCCAGCAACGTCGCCGTGTAGTAGCCGCTCGCATCGGGCGCGGACAAGGAGCCGTCCGCTGTCTTGGTCGTGTCGAGCAGGTTGGCGATGGAGACACTGGTGGGCTGTGCCTGCTTGTTGCCCGAGTTGGTGTAGTCGGCGGGCGCCTTGATGCCGTCGGTCGCCGTTGCGTCCGTCGCGTAGGCGAGCAGGAAACCGGGGCTTCCGGTGAACCCGTCGAGCGGATTGGCCATGGCTGCGGCAGGGGCCTTGAACGTCGCCGGAGCGCCGTCGACCAGCACCCTGAACACCACGGTGGTCTTGTTCGTCGCCGCGTCAACGGCTGCGGACTTGATCTCGTAGCTGATGTTCTTCAGCCCGGCCTTCACGGTGGGATTGTGCTTGGTCACGTTGTCGGTCTGGTGGTATTCCACCAGCAGTGCCGGCGTATGGCAGATGGCGCAGTTGGCGTCGTCGAGTTGTTTGCCGGCGAGGTGCCCGGACGTCTTGCCCAGACCTTCGGCCTTGTCGGCCAGGGTCGTCCCGGCACCCGTCGTCCAGTTGATTCCGTCGTGGCATGCACCGCAGGCAAGGCGGCTCGGCTTGGCCTTCCAGTTGTCAGCCTGTGCGGCCTTGGTGTTGTCGTGGCACTTGGTGCACATCTTCTGGCCGCCGCCGAGCATCGAGAAGCCCTTGTTGTTGAACGCGACGTTGGCGAAGTTGTAGTTTTGCTTGACCAGCTCCTTGCCCATGTGAATCTTGTGAACCAGGGTCGTGAAGTTGCCGGAGACCTCGCCGTCCGCGATGTTCGTGGCCGGCGAATAGCGGTAACTCGTGATCCCGGTCACGGGGTCCACGGTCGCCGTCTCCGTCAAGGCCGGGAACTTGCCTGCCGTGGACGCGACGTTGGTATTGCCGTATTTCAGCTGGTCGGTGTGGCAGACCACGCAATACCGCGTGTCCACCCGGCTGCCGTGCAATTTCAGACTGCCGTGGCATTCATTGCAGTTGGAAATGGCGACGACTTCGCGCTGATCCGTGTCGGTGGCAGCCGCAACTTTCGCGGTGGCGGGATACCAGTCGAACACGATGTTCGCCGGGGCGCCCATCGGCACGGCCGTGACACCGGAGTTCGCACCATTGGCGGTGTTCGTGCCGGTGCCACGTGCGTTCCCGCCTACCTGAATCGCGAGCCGGTGCAGCTTCGCCGGATCGTAGGTGAGGTCGCCCAGGTCTGCCGCCACATTCGGGGCCACGAGGCTTGCCGATGCGACCATGTCCTTGACCTTGGTGATGTCGCGGTAGAAAGTGTATTTGTAGGTGCCGTCGCCGTTGTCGACCAGCGTCCCGATGTTGTCCGTGGTGGGCGACCGTGGCGTTTCGCCCGCCGTGGTGGTCGGCGAGGCCGTCACCATGTAACTCACCCATTTGCTGGGGCTTCCGGGCACCAGCTTCGCCATTGCGAACGCCATATTGCTCAGGCCCGGCAGCTTCGCGGTCGCGTTCTGGCTGGTAAATCCGAGACCCTTGATGCCCCTGTTGCTGGCGTCTGTCACCTGGAAGGTCACCACCGGCGGGCTCGCGATCGAAACGCTGGTCACGGCGCCCGTGGGCGCAAGTGCGGCGAACTCGGCCGGCGTCAGTGCGGCTGCGTCGATCGGCGTGCCGCCCGGCGGCGGAACAGTCACCTTGACCGAGACGCCCGTCGACGGCGTCCCACCGCCCGAGGCGGGCGGTGGTGTGACCGCGGTATCACCGGAATCGCCGCCGCCGCCGCAACCAGCCAGGGCGATTGCGAGCACGCTCGCCGCTCCGAAGCCGATCCAGCGGTTCCTTCTCAATAGGTCGAATAGCACCACGTGGAGCCCCCGTGAAAGAAAACGTGAGAGAGATTGGGCGCCGTCCCAGCGGTGGCGCCCTCATAGTGGAAAGTGCCTGACCACCACCTGACCCGTTGCCGGAAAAACGGGCGAAAACGGTAAGTGTTTTCGAGTATTGACCATTTCCACCACGTGGATTCTGTTCCTGAAGCTCGACCGCAGTCCATGCCAATCGGCGATCTCATATTGACTTCGCGCAAGGAATTCCCGCGAAGTGGAAGCAATCGCGACCTGGGCGGTCTGCAGTGCGGAATCTGCCGGCGTCGGAACCGACAGCTCGCAGTCTGATGGCAACAAGGGGCACCTCGCACTGGCAGGCCGTCTTCTTCGGCCATCCAAGATGGTTGCCACCGTGCCGCGTTCTCATTCGATCCGCTGCGCGGCGAGAATGCCGGCATGGCGAGCCATCAGCATCAGCAACACGACCACGACGACCACCGGCACGACGACGCCGATCGCCATTCCCACAGCCACGCCCCCGCCTCCTTCGGCAGGGCGTTCGCCATCGGAGTCGCGCTCAACACGGCGTTCGTGGTGGCGGAATGGTTCTTCGGCGTCGCGGCCCACTCTTTGGCCTTGCTGGCCGACGCCGCCCACAACCTGGGCGATGTCCTGGGGCTCCTGCTGGCCTGGGGCGCCATGCACCTCAGTCAGCGCAAACCGGATGCCCGTTACACCTACGGGTTGCGCAGCACGTCGATCCTTGCCGCGCTGATCAATGCCATCGCGCTCTTGCTGATCACCGGCGGACTGGTGTGGGAAGCCATCCATCGATTGACCGATCCGCAGCCGGTGCAGGGTTCCGTGGTGATCGCGGTCGCACTGATCGGCGTGCTGGTCAACGGCATCACCGCCTGGCTCTTCATGTCGGGCAGCAAGAGTGACCTCAACGTGCGCGGAGCCTACCTCCACATGGCCGCCGACGCTGCGGTGTCGCTCGCGGTGGCCGTGGCGGGCGGCGTTGTGATGGTGGCCGGCTGGGTCTGGCTGGATCCGCTGCTGACCCTGGTGGTCGCCCTGGTCATCATCTGGGGCACCTGGGACCTGCTGCGACAGTCGCTGCGGATGGCCTTGCAGGCCGTTCCGGCGACCATCGACGCTGGAAAGGTCCGCGACTATCTTGGCGCCCTGCCCGGCGTGTCCCAGGTCCACGACCTGCACATCTGGGCCATGAGCACCACCGAAAACGCGCTGACGGCGCACCTGGTCATCCCGGGCGGCCATCCCGGCGATTCCTTCCTGCACGGCGCCTGCCATGAGATCGAAACCCGCTTCGCGATCCACCATGCCACGCTCCAGATCGAGCTGGCGGACACGAGCCTCTCCTGCGCCCTGGCCCCGGACCACCTGGTCTGAACACAGGCACGACGATGGCACCCGACACCGCTGCGCTCATCCCGATGCAACCCGCCGTTATCGGGCACGGATCAATGCTGCGAATCGCCTGCCGGCAAAGTGCGGTAATTCGGCAACAACGCCCACCGCGGCGTGACCGCTATTGCAGAGTATTGGGCGATACTTGACAAGTCTCCAGGGAGGACTGGTGGAGACTTGCAAGTGTCCACCGAGCCCAACGTCGATCGAAGCCGCTGGAGGCGCCGCTGTGGCAATGCCTGTTTCCGGTTTCGACGAAAGGGGTAGTCGTTCATGCGTGGTTCTATGTTCTCCAAGACGGGCCGATTGCTCACGGTCCTTGCCTGTATCGCATCCGGCAATGCGTGGGCCGATATCCTGCTGGGGCATTCCGGCGATCTTTCCGGCAATACCGCGGCGCTGACCACCGACTATGTGCGTGGCATGAATGCCTATTTCGACGACTTGAACAGGAAGGGCGGCATTCGCGGCGAGAAGATCAAGTTGATCAGCATGGACGACGGGTTCAACCCCGACAAGACGCTGGAGAACACCAAGGACCTGATCGACAAGCAGAACGTGGTCGCGCTGGTCGGCTATCGCGGCACCGCCAACCTGCTGAAGGTCATGCCAACCGTGCAGGCGGCAGGTATCGCGGAGATCGGCAACACCGCCGGCGCCAAGTCCCTGCGCGACCCGTACATGCCCGGCATCTTCCACGTGCGGGCCAGCACCACCGACGAGATCGAGGCGGAAGTCAAGCATGCCTGGACCATCGGGATCAACCGGATCGCCGCCATGTACCAGGACGACGCATTCGGCAAGGAGGGACTGGAGGCATTTGTCGCCGCCCTCAAGAGCCGAAACGCCACCCCCGCTGCGGTGGCGCCGGTTCCGCGCGGAACGGCCGACGTGGCAAAGGCCATCGACGTGATCGCCGCCGCCAATCCGCAAGCGGTGATTCTGATCGGCCAGGCCAAACCCGCGGCCGCTTTCATCAAGGGCATCCGGGCCAAGGGCGTCAGCCCGCAGTTCTTCGTCCTGAGTGTGGCCTCCGGCCTGCACGCCGAGCTGAAAGAGCCGTCAGCCGGCGTGATCGTGAGCCAGGTGGTGCCATATCCGTTCACCGAGTTGGGCAACCCGGTCGTGCGCGAATACCAGACCATCATCGCGCAGGGCGCCGACAAGAAGTTCAGCTACAACAGCATGGAAGGATTCCTCAACGCCAAGCTGGTGGCTCGGGCCCTGCAGAAGACGTCCGGGCCGGTGACGCGCGCCAAGATCATCGCGGCGCTCGAGGGCATGAGCAACGAGGACCTGGGCGGGTTCGTGATCCGCTACACCAAGCAGAGCAACCTGGGCTCGCACTACGTGAACCTCACCATGATCCGCGCCGACGGGTCGTTTGCGCGATAGCGGTCGCGTATGACCGTCGTGGAGGCCTGCCAGCGCCGTCCGCGTCAGGGCTGCATTGGAACCGCCCAGGTGCTCGCGAACGTGGACTCTCGATGCTCCGGCTCTGATCCCGGCTCGGGGGGCGGCTGCAGGCGCCGCGCTTCGACGGCTTCACCCGAGCGCGCCACGGTCAACTCGAACAGGTCGTCGGACATGCAGCGCAGGGTTCGGACCTGCTCGATTTCGGCCGCGGTCGGCGGCTCGCCCCGGCCGTCGAGGGCCAGGATCGACTTCACGAGAACGGCCTTGGCCGCCACCACCGCAGCCTGATTGGCGTTGCGCCAGGTCTGGAACAGGTCGATCGAGTCCATGTGTGGGTCGTGCTGTTGATACTGGCCTGATTATTCGCCCAGCTCAACCTTGCCCAACGGCCAGACCGTGCCGCCCTTGACGCCGGTCAAGGTGGCCCTGTGGCATCCATCCGCCGGAAGTCACGAAAACAACGCGGCGTCAGGCATCGCGCAACCGGCCCTGCCCTCGCCCGGGCTTGCCCCATGCCCCCGGACGAGCCGGCGATCGCGCTGATCGTGAGATCGTGACGCCGTCGCGGTTCCTGCAGCCGAGCCGGGTCCGCCAGGACGGACCCGGTGTGGAAAACGGCCGCTTCGTCAGCGCTGGACGATCTTCAAGTCCCGTTCCACCGCAGCCGGCCGCCAGATGTTCCTGCGGTTCAGGAACAGCGGGATCGCACCGATCGCGATGCCGCCCATTCCCACCACGTTGGTGACGACGTCGAACGTGGGAATGCTGTAGATGGCGATGAAGAACAGGAAGACGCCGCTGGTGGCCGGCCAGATCACATGCGTGATCGCCCGCCACATGCCGGTGGTGAGCTCGCCGCGGTAATACCAGGCGCAGGCCAGTCCGGTCAACCCGAGGTAGAAGCAGATCTGGAAGCCGATGGCGGTGATCGAGTCCTGCAGGATGACGTTGATGGTCGGCAGGTAGGACGAGATGAACAGCAGCAACAGGCCGACGATCCAGATGAAGAAGATCGCGATGTGCGGCGTGTTCCAGCGCGGGTGCAGGCGCGAATAGCGGTGGTGCAGCGCGCCGGCGCGACCCTTGGCGAACAGCGTGCGGGTGAATTGCAACATCTGCGTCTCCACCGTTCCCACGGTGCTGAGCAGCACCGCGATGATCGCGACGTAGCCCCAGGTCGGCCCCAGCGCCTTGTTGGCGATGGCGAAGATGATGTTGGTGTTGTAGTGCTGGATCTCCGCGTCGGACAGTGCCAGCAGGGTGACGACGATGAAGACCAGGAAGAACGCCATCAGGAACACCATCGACCAGAACGCGGCGCGGCCCGGCGTGCGGGTCGGATCCTTCGTCTCCTCGCTGAGGTTCATGGTCACGTCCCAGCCGTAGTAGAAGAAGATCGAGACCAGCGCCGCATTGGCGAACAGCTTGGGCGTGAACTCGAACGGCGAGAACCAGGCCCAGGTGAACGCGTGCTGCGGCGCGCTCGCGAACATGAGGAAGGCCGCCACGATGATGATGAACAGGATGACCGCCTCGACGATCGTCATGGCCACCTGCACGTAGCTGGTGAGCTTGATGCCCTTGACCACGACGGCACTGACGAAGGTGAGCCAGAACGCGGCGATGATGGTTACGTAGTGCACGTTGTTCATCAGCTCCGGCTTGAAGATCAGCAGGGTCGCATTGGCGGCCGGGATCATGGCCGAGACCATGAACACGCAGCACAGCACCAGCAGCGCCCATCCGGCGAAGAAGCCCAGCACGCGGCCGAACACCGTGCTCACCCAGGCGAACGACGTGCCGGCGTTCGCCATCGACCGATTCAGGTTGATGAAGGCGAAGGCGATGCCGAACATGATCAGGCCGCAAACCAGGATGCTGGCAGGCGACAGCGTCCCGGCCGTGCCGATGATGGTCGAGCTGGTGATCTCGATGCTGTAGGCCGGCGCCGTCCCGGCGATCCCCATGATGATCGATTCGACGGTGCCCAGCGAGTTGGCGTTCAGGGTGGTTTTTTCCACGGTGATGCGTCCTTGATGAATGAGAAAGCCCGGGCGGGGGTCCGCCGGCGGTGCGAAAGCATACGACAGGAAGGCGCCCCGCTCCAGCTGAGGCCACCCACAGGCGCACCTGCGGGGGCCGGATCGACCGGCCCCGGGCTCACCTCGGTACAGTGGCGCCGGTCCAATGCTGATGCAGGTCAAGTCAGCGGATGCACCCCCTCGTCGAACTCGACGGTTGCCTGCTAGGCTGCCGGGGTGAGTCCACTTCACCGGCTTTATGAACGGGTGTTGCTCGCGGTCCTCGCGGCCGTCGTCGGCATGGCCGCCGCCATGACCTGGTGGGACGTCACGGAGGACTACGAAAGTACCCGGCTGGCGAGCAGTAACCTCTCGCTCGCGCTGACCGAAAGCATGGAGGGCCACTTCGCGGCAACGCTGAGGGATGCCGCGAACGCCGCCGTCGCCGCCGCCGCGCTGATCGAAAACGCCGGCGGACTGGCGAAATCTGGAAGTGAAGAGCGCCTGCACGACCAGCTGCGGCGCGAGCTGCAGGACCGGGCATCCACGGCACGCCTGCTGATCGCCGACGCCCGCGGCCATGTCGTCGCTTCCTCGGCGGAATACCCGGTTGCAGCGGTCTCGATCACCGACGCGCCCGTCAGCCAATGGCGGATTCCGCAGTCGGGCCGGACGCTGAGCCTGGGCGCCCCGCAGCGCAGCCTGATCGACGGCGAGTACATCCTGCCCTATGTTTGCGCGATCCGCGATCGCAGCGGCGCGACGGTCGGGGCGGTGCGCGCCGAAATGCGGATCAAGCCGTTCCTGGAAACCTACCGGTCGATCCCCAGCATGGCCAATGGCGCCGTGCTGGTCCTGAGCTACGACGGCGTGACCCTGATGCGCGCGCCCTTCGTCGAGGATTTCCTGGGCAAGCGCGGGCCGGGCGTCTCGCAGTTCCTGCAGGATGCGGTTGCGACCAGCAGTGGCACCTACGAATACACCCAGCCGCGCGACGGCGTGGTGCGCTACATCTCCTGGCTGAGGATGAAGCAGCAGCCGCTGATCCTGATGGTCGGGCTCAGC
>JAAOZX010000017.1 GCA_012274225.1 Comamonadaceae bacterium
CACCGTGGCCAACGCCGGGTGTTCGCGCCGGGCCAGCTCCAGTTCCTCCAGCAGGGTGGCATCGCACAAGGCGACCGTCGGCTGTGCCTTGTCGATGATGTCCCCGAGTTCGCGGGCACGCAGCAGCGGCATCGTTGCCACCACAACCAGTCCGGCCTTGGCCACGGCCAGCCAGGCCAGGGCCATGCCGATCGAATTGCCACCGCGCAGCAGCACCCGGTTGCCCGGTACCAGCGCCAGATCCTCGACCAGCACGCGGCACATGCGGTCGACGTGCTCTCGCACCTGCGAATAGCTCAAAGTGGTCGAGCTGGACCGCAACAGCGGGTTTTCGCCCCAGCCCTTGGCCGCAGCCTTGTCCAGGAGTTCCTCCACCAGATTGCACCGATTTGGCAACTGCAACTCGGGCAGGTCGTAGCGAAATTGGGGCGACAGTGCCGCAGGCGGGAGCCGGTCATGGACGAATCGGTCGGTCTGGGCAGACATCTTCATGGCTTCCTGCGCGACAGCGCGTTCATGCCGAAGTCTCGGCGTGGGCTCGGGCGTGGTCCTTGACCTTGCCGAGCAGCTTGTTCAGGGTGGCCACGTCCTTGTCCGACAGGCTCGAGAATGCCTCAACGATCCACTGCTCGTGCTGGCGCGCCATCTCGTTGAACAGCTTGCGCCCCTTGGCGGTCAGGCACACACGGTAGGCGCGGCGGTCGCCCGCCACGTCGACCCGGTCGACCAGGCCTTCGGCCACCAGCTGGTCGGTGATGCCGGTGACATTGCCGCCGGTCACCATCATTCGCCGCGAAACTTCGTTCATTTTCAGCCCCTCGGGGGCACGCTCGAGCTGGGCCATGAGGTCGAAGCGCGGCAAGGTCGTGTCGAAGCGCTTCCGCAGCTGGCTGCGGACCTGTTTTTCGACCAGCTGGGTGCAGGTGAGCAAACGCAGCCAAAGGCGCAGGGCGTCGGGGTGCTCACTGTGGGCGCGGGCCTCCATGTCCATAGCCGGTTTCGTGAAAGTCATTCCATAAATAGTTTAAGCTTCAACGAATCGGTGTCAACAGGGCATCCCCGCCCCGAAGTCACTCACGGATGAGTCCGATTCCGGAAAAAGGAGGCCGTCCTGTTGACTCCGGGGGGTTGCGGCGATAAGAATTTGCAATGGACGCACTTCTTCGCAAGATCGAGTCTCAGTTGGCCGGCCTGCCGGTACCGGTCGCCGTCGAATTGCCCGCCGGCAAGCGCGTCGGACCTCCCGCCGCGGCGGTGAAGCTTTCATTCAAGGACTGGTCCAGCCTGGCCCGAATGGCAGCGGGGCAGATTGGCCGGATGGCCGAGGATTTCGTCGAAAACCGGGTTCAGCTGGAAGGACGGATGCGCGACCTGATGGCCGTTGCTGCGCGGCTCCTGCCAGGCACGCCGGTAAACAGCGACACGAACTGGTGGACGCAGATGCTGCGCCGGGCGAAGTCCGCTGCGTCCCATTCGCAGTTCAAGGACGCGCAGCAGGTCCAGTTTCATTACGACGTCAGCGACGATTTCTATGCCTTGTGGCTGGACCCTCGGCGGGTGTATTCGTGCGCGTATTACCGCGACATCGACATGTCACTGGCGCAGGCGCAGGAAGCCAAGCTCGACCTTATCTGCCGCAAGCTGATGCTGCGTCCGGGCGAGAAATTCCTGGATATCGGCTCCGGCTGGGGCGGACTGCTGTTGTGGGCCGCCGAGAATTACGGCGTGAACGCGACCGGCATCACGCTTTCAAGGAACCAGCATGTGCATGTGCAGCGCCTGATCGAGGAAAAGGGCCTGCAGGGCCGGGTGCGGATGCAACTGCACGACTACCGTGAAATGAACGAGGCGGAAGGTTTCGACAAGATCGCGTCGGTGGGCATGTTCGAGCATGTCGGGCAAGTCAACATGCCGGCCTACTTCGGCAAGATATTCCGTCTGCTCAAGCCCGGCGGCCTGGTGATGAACCACGGCATCACGGGGGGAAGCGTCGACCCAGGCCAGCTGGGAGCGGGGATGGGGGAGTTCATCGAGAAATATATCTTCCCCGGCGGCGAACTGCTGCACGTCAGTCACGTACTGCGCGAGATGGCTGTGGCCGGCCTG
The DNA here is from genome assembly GCA_012274225.1 of Comamonadaceae bacterium. GTDB lineage: Bacteria > Pseudomonadota > Gammaproteobacteria > Burkholderiales > Burkholderiaceae_C > Ramlibacter. The sequence continues at coordinate 2,107 of JAAOZX010000017.1, forward strand.
GAGACGGTCGATGTGGAAAACCTGCGCCCGCACTATGCGCGAACCTTATGGGCCTGGTCCGACGCGCTGGAGGAGCAGCTTGGTGAAGCGCAGCGGGTGCTCGAGACGACGGGCACCGTCGAGACTGCGTCCAAGGTGCTGCGCGCCTACCGGCTCTATCTGGCCGGCTGCGCGATGACTTTCGAGCAGGGCTGGATCGGCCTGCACCAGATGCTTGCAACGCGGCCGGACGGCCAGTTGCAGACGGGCTCGGTACGCGGAGCACAATCGACCTATCCATTCAATCGCGAGTACATGTACCCGTCGTCGCATTGACGCGGCTTCCATCACCATGCTGTACAAATTCAAGTCGCAAGCCGCCGGGGACCTGATCATGCTCGAACCCAACGGCCGGCGCGTCCTTGAGATCATCGGCAAGGACGCCGGACCCCAGGGCATCATCCTCCCCGAGCAGATGCCGGCGGCGATCAGCGCTCTGGAAGGAGCGGTTGAAAAGGACGAAGCCGAACACAAGGCGCTCAGCGATGAGGCCAAGGCCAAAGGGGAACCGCCGCCACGGTTGGAGGCGGTTTCGCTGCGCCAGCGCGCCGTCCCGTTCCTGGACATGCTGCGGCGCTGCGAGCAGGCCGGCAAGGAAATCGTCTGGGGCGTCTAGCGCCGGATCAGTCGACCTTTGCGCCCGAGGCTTTCACGACGCGAGCCCATTTGATGTGCTCGTTTTCGATGTGCTTCGCGAATTCGGCAGGTGTATCGCCGCTCGGAATCGCGCCCTGGGCCAACAGCTTTTCCTTGATTGCCGGCGTGTTGAGCGACTTGGCGACTTCCTGCTGGATGCGGTTGACGATGTCCGGGGACGTGCCCGCCGGGGCCAGCAGGCCGAACCACGAGGTGGCGTCGAACCCCTTGAGGCCCGCGGCCTCTTCGATCGTGGGCACATCCGGCAGGGCGGGCGAGCGCTGACGACTCGTCACGGCCAGTGCCTTGAGCTTGCCGGCCTTGATGAAAGCCATGGACGACGGCAGGTTGTCGAACATCACGTCCGCCGTGCCACCCACTAGGTCCATCAGCGCCGGGCCGGAGCCGCGATAGGGCAAGTGCACCATGTAGATGCCGGTCATGCTTTTGAACAGTTCGCCCGCCAAGTGAATCGACGTGCCATTGCCGCTGGAAGCCATGTTGACCTTTCCGGGATTGGCCCTGGCGTACTTGATGAAGTCGGGCACGCTGTTGATGCCGAGGCTTCGGGCCTTTTCGGCCTGCATCACCATCACGTTGGGCACGCCGGCCACCATGGTGATCGGCACGAAGTCCTTGATCGGGTCATATGGCAGCTTGTCGTACAAGGCGCGATTGATGCCATGGGTGCCCACGGTCCCCATCAGCAGCGTGTAGCCGTCGCCGGGCGACTTGGCGACGAGGTCGGCGCCGACATTGCCACCTGCGCCCGCCCGGTTGTCCACGATGAATTGCTGGCCGAATGCCTTGGACAGCTCGGGTGCGATCGCGCGCGCCAGGATGTCGGTGGTA
>JAAOZX010000498.1 GCA_012274225.1 Comamonadaceae bacterium
CACGACCTCGATCAGCGTGCCCTGATTGCGCTCGAGCGCCGCCAGCAGCTGCGGCTCGAATTCGGCCGTCCGCGTCACACGCACGCCGGCATAGCCATACGCCCGAGCCAGCGCCGGAAAGTCCGGATTGGCCAGCTGGGTGCCGCTGACGTGCTCGGGATACTCTCGCTCCTGGTGCATGCGGATCGTTCCGTACATGCCGTTGTTCAGGAGAACGACGATGGTCTTGGCGCCGTGCTGCACCGCCGTCGCAAGTTCCTGCCCGTTCATCAGGAAGTCGCCGTCGCCTGTCAGGGTCACCGTCGTGCGGCCGGTGACGAGATTGGCCGCGATGCCGGCCGGCACGCCATAGCCCATCGCGCCATTGGTCGGCGCCAGTTGCGTCTTGTGTCCTTTGGCGATGCCGTGGTGCAGGAAGAAACGGTGCATCCATGCAGAGAAATTGCCCGCCCCGGACGTGTGCACGGCGTCGTCCGGCAGATGCTTGGCGAGCAGCGCGATGATCGCCGGCATGTCGATGTCGCCCGGCAGGGGCTGTGGCACCAGGCCGGCGAGGTAATCGACATGGGCCGCCTCGGTCCATGCCGACCAGGGCTGTTGGGCCGGATGCGCCAGCGTTTCCAGCGCAGCTGCAAAGACATTCATGGTGGCGTTGATCGCCAGGTCGGCTTGGTAGACCCGGTTGAGTTCTTCGGCCGAGGCGTGGACGTGAACCAGCTTCTGCCGGGGCCGGGGCGCCTGCAGCAGGCTGTAGCCGCCGGTCGTCATTTCGCCCATCCGCGGCCCGATGGCCAGGATCAGGTCGCTGTCCCTGACGCGCTGCGCCAGCGGGGGGTTAGGCCCGATGCCCACGTCGCCCGCGTACAGCGCATGGTGGTTGTCGAAAGTGTCCTGGAACCGGAACGCATTGCCGACCGGCAGTTTCCAGATCTCGGCAAAGCGCTGCAGCGACTGCGCCGCAGCCGGCGTCCAGCCACTGCCGCCCACAATCACCAGAGGTCGCCTGGCCTGAAGCAACAGCTCGCGCAAGGCCACCATCGCTTCGGGTGTGGGCCAGGCCGGCACCGGTTCGACGCGGGCCGACGGCCGGGCCTGCGTCATCTGGGTCAGCATGTCTTCGGGCAGCACCAGTACCACCGGCCCGGGCCGGCCGTTCATAGCCGTGGCGAATGCCCGTGCGACGTATTCTGGGATACGGTCGGCGTCGTCGATGCGCTCGACCCGCTTGGCCATGCCCTTGGTGCTGGTCCCGAAGAAGCTGGTGTATTCGACCTCCTGGAAGGCCTCGCGGTCGCGTTGATCGCTCGCGACGTCGCCCACAAACAGCACCATGGGAGTCGAGTCCTGGAACGCCGTGTGCACGCCGATCGAGCCGTTGGTGGCGCCCGGCCCGCGCGTGACGAAACAGATGCCCGGCCGACCGGTCAGCTTGCCGTGCGCCTCGGCCATGAAAGCGGCCCCGCCCTCCTGGCGGTTGACGATAAAACGGATCCGGTTGCGATAGGCATGAAAGCCGTCGAGCACGGCCAGGTAGCTCTCGCCCGGCACGCCGAAGGCATGAGTCACGCCCTGCGCCACCAGGCATTCGACGATCAGATGCCCGGCCTGCCGGCCCACTTGCGCGCCCGGCGTGGTGACCTGGGTGGCCGGGGACGACTGAGGAGACGATGCGCTCATTGACTTGACTTTATTAACTAGACGGTGAATTATTAGGCCATGCCGAGAGACATCGCCCCGCAAGTGGAAGAGCGCCAGCGCGATGCCGACCGCTCGCAAAGCACCATCTTAGCGGCGGCGCGCGATGAATTCGCCGAGCACGGCCTGGGCGGCGCGCGGATGGACCGCATCGCCGAGCGTGCCGGACTGAACAAGCGGCTGATCTACTACTATTTCGAGGACAAGGATCGGCTGTTCCGGGCGGTACTGGAACAGTCCTATCTGCAGATCCGCGAGGAAGAGCGCAAGCTCAACCTGCTGGGACTGAAGCCAGCGGAAGCCCTGCGACGGCTCGTCGAGTTCACCTGGAACTATTACCTCGCCCATCCCGAATTTCTCTCACTCCTCAATAGCGAAAACCTGCAGGCCGCTCGCCACTTGCAGGACTCCGACCAGGCCCGGGAGATGAATTCGCCGCTGATTGCGACGCTTGGCGAAATCCTCGAACGGGGACGCAAGGAGGGCAGTTTTCGCGGCGGCGTCGATCCGCTGCAGCTGTACGTTTCGATCGCCGGGCTGTCGTACTTCTACCTTTCCAACCATCACACGCTGTCGGCGATTTTCGGCCGCGACCTGATGACTGTGCGGGCCAAGAGCGAGCGCCTGAACCACATGTGCGACGTGATCCTCGGCTATGTCCTTTTAAACTGAGACCAGTAAGGACGAGGCGCTTGCGTCCAGTGGTCGAAATCCTATAATTCACCATACGGTTAATTAAGACGCGCGAGCGTCACCATTCACTGGCACGGGAGCCGCTTCGCAGCGCAGCTCCGTCGAAAGGATCCGAATGTCCATCCAGCGACTTGGAATCATCATGCACGGCGTCACCGGACGCATGGGCCTGAACCAGCACCTGATCCGCTCCATCCTGGCGATCCGCGAACAAGGCGGCGTTGCCCTGGGAAACGGCGACAAGGTGATGCCCGACCCGATCCTGATCGGACGCAATGCCGGGAAGATCGCCGCATTGGCGAAGGCGCACGGCGTCGAGCGCTGGGACACCGACCTGGACCGGGCGCTCGCCAACCTGGACGACACCGTCTTCTTCGACGCCGGCACGACGCAG
>JAAOZX010000499.1 GCA_012274225.1 Comamonadaceae bacterium
GGCGCCGCGGCGCTGCTGCTGGCCAACGAGCCGCAGCTGTGGCCCAGAGATGTCGTGCGGCGCATGGTCCGATCGGCTTCGCCGTTGTGCGGCTCAACGCTTGCCCAGCTTGACCCGGTCGCGGCGCTGCTCAACAGGGGCCCTGCCGGGAGCAACTGCCCCTAGGGACAGCGCGGACCCCGCCCCGGCCCGCCGAAGTCGTTCGCGGGGCGTGCCGCAATCACGACAGCGCTCGCCGCACGAAGTTCAAGCAGTGCACCGATTGCCGCCCGCGACCGGCGGCGCGGGGCGCCGAACGGCGTGGGTCACTACGCGCAGTGCCCCACCCACAGCGGGTGATAAGCCCCAAGCAAGCCCATGAATTGAAGCGTGAGCGCTATGCGAAAACGGCGCCGCGCGACGGGTTGCGTAACAGTCGTCGCACCGTGTTCAACGGCCCGCGAGCGTCAACCGCATGGCGCGCAGCCTGTCAGGCATCGCACTTCCCGCCTAACTCAAATCAATCTTCGACGCAACGTATTTTTGCGATTTCTCGCGCCTCTGTTGCATATGTCAAACCATCACCAGCGCAGCGGGAGCCCCGATTGAACACATTTTCCGGGGGTCCGGACAAGTCTTCGGCAACGCCATCGGGCGACGCGGAATACCGCCGCGCCACGCCCCGGCGTTCCGATGCACCGCTGCACTGCGGCGTTCTCGTCGAGTCACGTTATCTGTCGCACGCGCAGCCCCGGGGGATGGTGCGTGCACTGGCCGCGGTAGGCTGCCGCGTCACGTTGATCGATCCTCAGGTCGGCCTGCTGGACATCGAGAACCCAGGCTGGTTCGCGGGACGCGACCTGATCATCGCCTGCGGGCGCAGCACCAGTCTCCTCGCCCGGCTGAGCGCCGCCGAGGCCGCCGGTGTCCCGACCCTCAACCAGCGCAGCGCAATCGCGGCGGTGCTCGATAAAGCCCATGTGACCACCCAGTTGCGGGCCGCGGGAATTCCGGTGCCCGCCACCTGGATCGGCGCCTTCGAACAGGTTCGCCGGTGCATTCCCGACAAGGCCTTTCCGCTCGTCCTGAAACCCGTCATCGCAGACGACGGCCGTGGCATCCGCGTGGTCGATAAACCGGCCGCTCTCCAAAGCGTCGCCTGGAGCGATCCCTGCGTCATCGCCCAGCACCTGCTGCCGAACAACGGCTTCGACATCAGGCTCTACGCCATCGACGAGCGCGTGTGGGCGATCCGCAAGCCGTCCGCGCTGCGCGGCGAATCCGGCGCCGTCACGCCGCTGCCGCTGCCACCGGCCTGGCGCGAACTGGCGCTGCGCTGCGGCGATCTCTTCGGGCTGGAGCTGTTCAGTGTCGACTGCGTCGAAGCCGATGGCGGCCTGCAGGTGGTCGAGGTCCACGACTTCCCCAACTACACCGGCGTTCCCGAGGCCGATCTGCTGCTCGCCCGCCACGCGGCGCGGCGCGCCACGGCGAGGAGACAGGCATGAAGATCCGCATCTCGATGATGGATCACGGCACGGCCCCCTGGCACGGCGGCAGCGCACTCTTGACGCTGGATCGCGTTATTGGGCCTGAGGCCACGGCGAGGTTACGTCAATGAAACTCCATTTCCTTCTGAACCAGCGAGCTCACCCCGAGCCGAACTCGACCTTCGCGACAGCGATGCGCCTGCTGGAGCGCAGCGGATTCGAGGTGAGCAGCGCGATCGCCGAGGAGGCTCTCTGCTCTCCCGACGACCTTTACCCTGGACACGACCTGTACCTGCTCAAGTCGCAGAGCGAATTGTCCCTGAGCCTCGCCGGGGCCCTGCACGACCGCGGCGGCCGCTTCCTCAATCCGTATCCGGCCTGCGCGCTGCTGCAGAACAAGATCACCGCCGCCAGCCGGCTCGCCGCCGCCGGCGTGCCGGTGCCGCACACCTGGGTGACGGGCGACTTCGCGCTGCTGCGCGAACTCGCATCGTCGATGCCGTTGATCGTCAAGCCCTACCGCGGGCCCATGAACTCCGGCATCGTCATCGTCCTCGGCTCCGAAAACCTCGCCGGCCTGGTCTCACCGGAGCAGCCGATGCTCGTTCAGCAGTTCATCCACGGGACCGGCGATAACCTCAAGGTCTACGTCGTCGACGAGCAGGTGTTTGCCGTGAGCATGCCGTTCTCCGCGAGGACCATGCGGGGCGCCGGTGTGCCTTGCACCGTGAGCGCGACGGTGCGCGACATCGCGTTGCGTTGCGGTCGCACCTTCGGCCTCGGCATGTACGGGCTCGACATCGTCGAGGGCCCCGACGGTCCGGTGGTGGTCGACGTCGACTATTGCCCGGGCTTTCGCGGAGTTCCGGATATTGCGCCGGTGATCGCGCGCTACATCGCGGACGTTGCGTACTCGCGCGCATCTTTGCCCACCTCGCTGCCGCCCTTGAAGCAACTTTGGGGATGACAACCAGGGCGCCCGTCCGCCGGCTGCCGGCGGCGCCCGGGCCTACCTCCCGCGCAGCGCCTGCGCACTGAAGCCGGCCTCGGCCCAGGCACTGGCGCTGGCCCGGGTGAGTCTGAAGGATGGTGGCACCCGCACTTGCGCCAGCAGCGCACCCGAGGCATCCTGGGCGCGCAGTGTCGCCGAAGGGTTCTCTTCGTCCGGCTCGATGTCGAGCGAGATGCTGATGCGACCGCCTTCGGTGGCGATCGCGATCTGCTGGTGCAACGTGGCGTGCAACTGCTGCTCGTGCCGCCTTGTGAATTCTGCAGCGGTCTTGACCAGGGTGTTGAACGCCGCCGAGTCCAGCGGCTTGGGGTTCTTCTTGTCGCGACCCATGGTCCAGGGGCCCACCAGCGCCGGCTCTGCCTGACCATGCGGCGTCATGGCCACCGCCCAGCCGTCGTCGTCGTCGTTCTTGATCACTTTCGCGGTCCAGCCGTTGTCGCGCCACAGGCGCGCTTCAGTGATTCTTTCTCCGCAGTCTTCGATCTCGGTCATCCGTGTATTGTCGGCTACGGCCGAGCCGGGGCCGGCGGTTGCGGGTTCTGAGAAACTCGGGACTTCGACAAGGACATGGCACCCCTTTCGACCCGACAACACCAAGGGACATCCAACATGGGCGCGCAGTGGAAAGCAAAGGGCAAGGCACAGGCCGCAGATGCCAGGGGCAAACTGTTCGGCCGCCTGGCCAAGGACATCATGGTCGCCGCGCGCAACGGGCCCGATCCGGCCACCAATTCACGGCTGCGGCTGGTGGTGGAGCAGGCCCGCAAGGTGTCCATGCCCAAGGACACCCTGGACCGGGCCATCAAGAAGGGCGCCGGGCTCACCGGCGAGGCCGTGAATTTCGAGCGCGTGATCTATGAAGGCTTTGCGCCGCACCAGGTGCCCGTGATGGTCGAATGCCTCACCGACAACGTGAACCGCACCGCCCCTGAGATGCGGGTGCTGTTTCGCAAGGGCCAGCTGGGCACTTCCGGCTCGGTGGCCTGGGATTTCGACCACGTCGGCATGATCGAAGCCGAGCCGGCCGCGAAGGGCGCCGATCCCGAACTGGCCGCGATCGAGGCGGGCGCGCAGGACTTCGAGGCGGGCGATGATGGCGCGACGGTGTTCATTACCGATGCCACCGATCTCGATCGGGTGAGCCGCGCCCTGCCCGCCCACGGCTTCACGGTGCTGTCCGCCAAGCTGGGCTACCGGCCCAAGAATCCGGTGGACCCGGCAAGCCTGAGCCCTGCGGACCTGGAACAGGTTGAATCTTTCCTGGCAACCATCGACGCGCACGACGATGTGCAGAACGTGTTCGTGGGCCTGGCGGGATAAAGCGGCCCGCCGTCCGGTCAGGAACGCGGGCGATGGCCCTATTTCATGGCCGCGACATAGGCCGTGATCGCGGCGATGTCCGGGTCCTTCAGCGGCTTGATCTCGTCGGCCATTTGCCGGTGGATCCGGGCGCCGGTGCCGTCGCGATATCCCTTGAGCGTCTTGCTCATGTAGCCCGGCTGCTGCCCCGCCACCCGCGAATATTCGCGGGCGCCCCGGCCGTCCTTTTCGTGGCAATCGGCGCAGGCCTTGAGATACAGCGCCTCACCCCGCTTGGCCAGCGCCGGGTCGGCCGCCGGCTTGTAGGTAACTTCCTGGCCGGCGTAGAAGATGACCATGCCGAGCTTCTCGTCGGTGGTCATGGCCTTGACCAGCCTGCGCTTGAACTCGGTCGTCTTGCGCTGCGTGCCGCTGAACTCGCGCAGTTGCTGCAACAGGTAATAGGGGTTCTGGCCGGCCAGGTTGGGCGTTTCCGGGTCGACGCTGTTGCCGCCGTCGCCATGGCAGTTGGCGCAAAAGGCCGCAACCTTCTTGCCGGACTTGAACAGCGTCTCCCACTGGCGAGGGTTGGCTTCCACTTCCTTCAGGCGCGGACTCAGGTCAGGCGGCAAAGGCGCCGCGGCACCCTGGCCGAGGGCCGGGAGCGCGGTGGCCATTGCCAGTGCTGCAGTGACCATCGCCTGGCGGATTCGCTTAGCCGTTACATGTCTCATGCCGTCCATTTTGCTGAACAATCATCCCGGGGGGCTTGACCGACAGCAAAGAAGAGATGCCGTCCTTCGCGCAGCCCAGGGCCGCGCTCGAGGCCGGCGGGTTGCCCAGATTGGTGCGACTTGAGGTGGATCAAGGCAGAGCAGATTGCGGGAGATTCAATACCGGTCGGGGAGGCGTGACTTCGCCGCGGGCCGCCCCCGAAGCACATCCGATGCGCGACGCATCCATTGATCGACAGGATTTCCCATGAAACGCTTCCTCATTTCCGTTGCTGCGACCGTCCTGACGCTGGCCTCGTCCGGCGTGCTGGCGCAGCAGCCCATCGTCATCAAGTTCAGCCACGTGGTGGCCGAGAACACGCCCAAGGGCAAAGGCGCCTTGAAGTTCAAGGAACTGGCCGAGGAGCGCACCAAGGGCCGGGTCAAGGTCGAGGTCTATCCGAACAGCTCGCTGTTCAAGGACGGCGAGGAGATGGAGGCATTGCAGCTGGGCTCGGTGCAGATGCTGGCGCCCTCGCTGGCCAAGTTCGGCCCGCTGGGCGTGCGCGATTTCGAGGTGTTCGACCTGCCGTTCATCTTCGACAACGTTGCGGAACTGCACAAGGTGACCGAGGGCCCGGTCGGCGCCATGCTGTTCAAGAAGCTCGAGGGCAAAGGGATTGTCGGGCTGGCCTATTGGGACAACGGCTTCAAGGTCATGAGCGCCAACAAGCCGATCCTCGTTCCGGCCGACTACAAGGGCCTGAAGATGCGCATCCAGTCCTCCAAGGTGCTGGGCGACCAGATGAAGGCGCTGGGATCGATTCCCCAGGTGATGGCGTTTTCCGAGGTGTACCAGGCGCTGCAGACCGGCGTGGTGGACGGCACAGAGAACCCGCCGTCCAACTTCTACACCCAGAAGATGCAGGAAGTGCAGAAATACCTGGCCCTGACCGACCATGGCTACCTGGGCTACGCCGTGATCGCCAACAAGAAATTCTGGGATGGCCTGCCGGCCGATGTGCGCACCACGCTGACGGGCGCGATGAAGGACGCGACGAAGTTCGCCAACGACATCGCCCAGAAGGAAAACGACGAGGCCCTGGAGGCGGTGCGCAAGAGCGGCAAGACCCAGATCCTGACGCTGACCGTGGCGCAGCGGGCCGAGATGAAAAAGGCTCTGGTCGGCGTGCACAAGGAAAACGAAGCGCGCGTCGGCAAGGAAGTCATTACCGAGGTCTACAAGGCCACCGGCTTCAAGCCGTAGCAAACCGCCCAGCGCAGGCGAACGCCGGCCCCGCCGGCCCGAGGAGACGAGCATGAGATTCCTGGAGCACCTGGAGGAGTGGCTGATCACGTTCCTGATGACGGCGGCGACGCTGCTCATCTTCGTGGCGGTGCTCCACCGCTACGCGGCTGGGATGCCCATTCCGGGACTGCAGGACGCGCTGCTCAAGATCGACCTGTCGTGGGCGCAGGAGCTGTGCATCTACATGTTCGTCTGGATGGCCAAGTTCGGCGCGGCCTACGGCGTGCGCACCGGCATCCACGTCGGCGTGGACGTGCTGATCAACCGGCTGCCGGGCAACACCCGCAAGGCCTACGTGCTGTTCGGCCTGCTGGCCGGCGCCACCTTCACGGCCATTGTCGGCACGCTGGGCGCCACCTTCACGTGGGACATCGCCAAGACCAGCTCGACGTCGCCCGACCTCGAAATACCAAAGTGGATCGTCTACCTGTGCATCCCGCTGGGCTCCTACCTGATGTGCTTCCGCTTCCTGCAGGTGGCATGGCACTTCGCCAAGACCGGCGAACTGCCGCACCATGACGTGGCCCATGTCGAAGGCATCGAGACGCCCGACATCAATCCCTACAACATGGCCGACAACCTGCACCCGATGGGCGTCGGCGAAGGGAAGCGGCCATGAGCAGCCTCGTCGCCCCCGTCCCGGCCAACGCGCCGCGCTGGCCGGCGCTGATCCCGCTGGTCATCCTGCTGCTGCCGGTCCTGCTCAAGCTGGCCGGCGTGCCGATCAACAACGCGTGGATCATCTTCTCGCTGCTGTTCGGCCTGATGCTCACGGGCATGCCGGTCTCGATCTCGCTCGGTCTGACCGTGCTCACTTACCTGTTCACGATGACCACCGTGCCGATCGAATCGGTCGCGCTGAAGCTGTTCACCGGCATCGAGAGGTTCGAGATCATGGCGATCCCGTTCTTCATCCTGGCCGGCAACTTCCTGACGCATGGCGGCGTCGCCCGGCGGATGATCAAGTTCGCGACCTCGATGGTGGGCCACTGGCATGGCGGGCTCGGACTCGCCGGCGTGCTCGCCTGTGCGCTGTTCGCGGCCGTCTCCGGCAGTTCGCCGGCGACGGTGGTGGCAATTGGCTCGATCATGCTGCCGGCGATGCTCAAGCAGGGTTTCCCCCCCCGCTTTGGCGCCGGCGTCATCACCACCTCCGGCGCGCTCGGCATCCTGATCCCGCCGTCGATCGTGATGGTGATGTACGCCGTGGCCACCAACACCTCGGTCGGGGCCCTGTTCATCGCCGGCATCATTCCCGGCCTGATCCTGGCGTCGCTGCTCGGCTTCACTACCTGGTGGCGGGCGCGCAAGTTCAACTACCCGCGCCAGCCGAAGGCAACCGCCCGCGAGCGCCTGTTCGCCTTCAAGGATGCCATCTGGGGCCTGTCGCTGATCGTCATCGTCATCGGCGGCATTTACAGCGGCATCTTCACCCCCACCGAAGCGGCCGCCATGAGCGCCGTGTACGCGTTCTTCGTCGCGGTCTTCGTCTACAAGGACATGAACCTGAAGCAGGTGCGCAGGGTCGTGCTGGACTCGGCCAACATGTCGGCGATGCTGCTCTACATCATCACCAACGCGGTGATGTTCAGCTACCTCATGACGTCGGAGAACATCCCGCAGGCGCTGGCTGCCTGGATGCTCGACAAGCACCTCGGCGCCGTGGCCTTCCTGCTGTTCGTGAACGTCATCCTGCTGCTGGCGGGCAACGTCATGGAGCCGTCGTCGATCGTCCTGATCATGGCGCCCATCCTGTTCCCGGTGGCCATCAAGCTGGGCATCGACCCGGTTCACTTCGGCATCATGATGACGGTGAACATGGAGGTGGGCATGTGCCATCCGCCGGTGGGCCTGAACCTCTATGTGGCTTCGGGAATCGCCAAGATGGGAATCACCGAGCTCACCATCGCGGTATGGCCATGGTTGCTGACGATGCTGGCGTTCCTGGTGCTGGTCACCTACTGGCCCGCCATGTCGATCTGGCTGCCCAAGACGCTGGGCATGATGTAGCGCGCCGGGAGCGCCGCGGCTGTCAGGTGCCGCCGCGCTTGTCCTCGATCAGTTTCACCAGCGCCCACAGCACCCGGTTGGCCGGTGTGGCGATGCCCAACGCGTCGCCGCGCCGCACCACCAGGCCGTTGAGGTGGTCGATCTCGGTGCGCTTGCCACGCGCCAGGTCCTGCGCCGTGGACGAATACTGGGCGGGCATGCTCTCGACCAGCTTGCGCACGATGGCATGGGTGTCGCCGGGGATCCGCACGCCCTCGGCAATGGCCACAGCCAGGCATTCGTCCACCACATCGCGCATCACGTCCTTCACGCCCACGCCCTGCACCGCCTGGCCATAGGGCAACTGCGCGATGGCGGACACGGCGTTGTAGGCGCAGTTGATGATCAATTTGGTCCACAGGGCGCCGCGCACGTTGTCGGAGACCTCGGTGGGAATGCCAGCGGCTACTAGCGCTCGCGCGGCGGCTTCACTCCCACTGGACGGCGCGATCACCAGCTCGCCGCGGCCATGGTGCTTGACGTGGCCGGGGCCGGCCATCTCGGTGGCGACATAGACGACCGCCGCCCCCACCTGTTGCGGCGGCAGCACCGTGCGCAGCCGGTCGGCATTGTCGACGCCGTTCTGCAAGGTCAGCACCAGGGCATTGGGTGCAAGGTGGGGCCGCAGCTGGGCGCCGGCCGCCTCGGTATCGGCGGACTTCACGCAAAAGAGAACCAGATCCGCACCCCGCACCGCGCTGGCGTCGGTGCTCGCGGCCAGGTGCACCTGTTCGTCGAAACGCTTCGTTTCCATGCGCAGGCCGTCGCGCTGGATCACGTCGACGTGCTGGGGCCGGGCGATCAGGGTCACCTCATGACCGGCGCGGGCCAGCATGCCGCCGAAGTAACAGCCGACGGCGCCTGCGCCCATCACGGCGACTTTCAAGGTCGAGCTCATGGGACGATTCTAGAGAGTCGATAATGCCCCGCCATGAACTATTGGTTAATGAAATCCGAGCCGACCGAATGTTCGGTGGACGACGCCATCGCGGCGCCCAAGGCGACCGTCCCGTGGGTCGGCGTGCGCAACTACCAGGCCCGCAACTTCATGCGCGACGGCATGCGGCCCGGCGATGGCGTGCTGTTCTATCACTCCAGTTGCGCCGAGCCGGGCATCGTGGGAATCGCCCGGGTTGCCTCCGAAGCCTACCCGGATCCGACCCAGTTCGACCGCAAGTCGCCCTACTTCGACCCGGCGTCCAAGCGCGAGGAACCGCGCTGGCAGTTGGTGGACGTCCAGGTGCTGCGCAAGATTCCCACGCTGACCCTGCCCGAGCTGCGCGCCCGGCCCGAGCTGGCCGAGATGCTGGTGCTGCGCAAAGGCAACCGGCTGTCCATCACCCCGGTCGAGCCGCGCCACTGGAAAGCGATCGTCGGGAAGTAGCGCGCCTCAGGCGCGCAGCAAGCCCGGCCGCCCTGCACCGCGCCGCCCAGCAGTAACGCGATGGACCCGGTGCCATCGGGGCGGCCCCGGCGTGACTGCCCTCAGGCGGGAGTGAATCTCAACGCCAGGCCGTTCATGCAATAGCGCAGACCGGTTGGCTTGGGTCCGTCGTCGAACACGTGGCCCAGGTGGCCACCACAGCGGTGGCACAGCACCTCGGTCCGCGTCATGCCCAGGGTGTTGTCGGTGATTTCGTCCACCGCCGTCTTGACCAGCGGCTGGTAGAAGCTGGGCCAGCCGGTGCCGCTCTCGAACTTGGTGCTGGAAGAAAACAGAGGCAAGGCACAGCCGGCGCAACTGTAGGTGCCGGCGCGCTTCTCCCGGTCCAGGGGGCTGCTGCCGGGCCTCTCGGTCGCGGCCTTGCGCAACACCTGAAACTGCTGCGGCGTCAGCAGCTTTTTCCACTCGGCTTCGGTGTGGATGACTTCGTAGGCCCGGGCGGCTTCTGTGGCATGAGCGGGTTCGGTGAAGAACAGGCTGCGCAGCCCAGCCAGTGCGGCGCTGGCGGTGGCCAATCCCATCAACGCCTTTCTGCGGCTCATCATGGTGTCTCCTGGGACGTAACCGGGGCCTGTTGGTGCAGCCGCGCGTCCGATTGGTTCCTCGGCGACCGATTCGCAGGATCGGGCCGGTCGTCCAGCAAGCACAGCCGGAGGGCGCGCCTCGGTGACCCATAATCCTGGCGCAATGCACCTCCCGTTCGATTTCGCAACGCCACCGGCCGGTCTCGACGCCGCTGGCCCATGACCGCCTGGCAAATCGCCGGCTTCCTGTTGTGCGTGGCGCTCGCCACCGGCGCCCAGCGCCTCACCGGTTTCGCCATGGCGCTGGTGCTGCTGGGGCTGACGAGCGTGTTCGACCTGGCGCCGTTGCCCGACGTGGCGAATGTGGCGACCGTTCTCTCGCTGGCCAACGCCGCGATCGTGCTGCGCAGCAGCCGCAAGTCGCTGGACTGGCCGATGCTGCGCGCAACGGTCCCCGGCAGCGTCGTGGGCGTCGTGGCCGGCCTGGCGCTGCTGGGCTGGCTCAATGCCAATGTGGTGGTGATGTTGCGCCTGCTGCTGGGCCTGATCATCATCGGCTGCGCCATCGTCGTGCTGATGCGCGCCGAGCCGCTGCCCCGGCGCTCGTCGAACACCTCCTTCGGCTTCTTCGGGCTGCTGTCGGGCGTGCTGGGCGGGTTGTTCTCGGCCTCGGGGCCGCCGCTGGTGTATCAGTTCTACCGCCAGCCCATGGACGTCGACAGCCTGCGCGATACCCTGATCGCCGCGCTGGCGGCGAGTTCGCTGCTGCGGCTCGTGATCGTGCTGCCCACCGGCCAGTTCAGCGCCGGCGCCATGACGCTGTCCCTCGTGGCGCTGCCGTTGACGATGGCAATCACCTGGTGGGTGCAACATCATCCGCCCGGCTGGCACCGCTCCACGGTGCTCAAGCTCGTGTGCGCGCTGTTGCTGGTGACCGGCGCGGGCCTGGTCGGCCCGGCCCTGCATTCGATAGCGGGGCGATTCCTGGGCTGAACGCCGCATTCGGCCCGAAAAAAAGCCGCCCGGGGGCGGCTTTTGGGTTGCACGGCGCTCACTGGTCGGTCGAAATCTCTTCCGGCTCCGGCTTGGCCTTGCCTTCCTTCTTGGGCAGCGGCTGGATGTCCAGCGTCACTTCCGACTGCTCCACGCCCTTTTCGTCGGTCTTGAGCTCGATGTCCACCGTCAGGCGCCCGCCCTCGGTCAGGCGGCCGAACAGCAGTTCGTCGGCCAGCGCCCGGCGGATCGTGTCCTGGATCAGGCGCTGCATCGGCCTGGCGCCCATCAGCGGGTCGAACCCCTTCTTGGCCAGGTGCTTGCGCAGCTTGTCGGTGAAGGTGACTTCCACCTTCTTCTCGGTCAGCTGCTGCTCCAGCTGCAGCAGGAACTTGTCGACCACGCGCAGGATGACCTGCTCGTCCAGCGCCTTGAAGCTCACCGTGGCATCCAGCCGGTTGCGGAACTCCGGCGTGAACAGTCGCTTGATGTCGGCCATTTCGTCGCCGGCCTGGCGCACCTGCGTGAAGCCCATCACCGCCTTGTTCATGGCCTCGGCGCCGGCATTGGTCGTCATGATGACGATGATGTTGCGGAAATCGGCCTTGCGCCCGTTGTTGTCCGTCAGCGTGCCATGGTCCATCACCTGCAGCAGCACGTTGAAGATGTCCGGGTGCGCCTTTTCGATTTCGTCGAGCAGCAGCACCGCGTGCGGCTTCTTGCTGATCGCCTCGGTCAGCAGGCCGCCCTGGTCGAACCCGACGTAGCCCGGCGGCGCGCCGATCAGGCGGCTCACCGCATGCCGCTCCATGTACTCGGACATGTCGAAGCGGATCAGCTCGATGCCCATGATGTAGGCCAATTGCTTGGCCGCCTCGGTCTTGCCGACGCCGGTGGGGCCGGAGAACAGGAACGAGCCGATCGGCTTGTCGCCCCGGCCCAGTCCGGAGCGCGCCATCTTCACGGCGCCCGCCAGCACTTCCAGCGCCTTGTCCTGGCCGAACACCACGCTCTTCAGGTCGCGCTCGAGGGTCTGCAGCTTGCCGCGGTCATCGTTCGAAACGTTGGCCGGCGGAATGCGGGCGATCTTGGCCACGATTTCCTCAACCTCGGTCTTGGAGATCGTCTTCTTGCGTTTTCCCGCCGGCAGGATGCGCTGGGCCGCGCCGGCCTCGTCGATCACGTCGATGGCCTTGTCCGGCAGGTGCCTGTCGTTGATGTACTTGGCCGACAGCTCGGCCGCCGCCGTCAGGGCGTTGGCCGCGTACTTGACGCTGTGGTGCTCCTCGAAGCGCGACTTCAGGCCCTTCAGGATCTCGATGGTCTCGGCCACGCTGGGCTCGACGACGTCCACTTTCTGGAAGCGCCGCGACAGGGCTGCGTCCTTCTCGAAGATGCCGCGGTATTCGGTGAAGGTCGTCGCGCCGATGCACTTCAGGGCGCCCGTGCTGAGCGCGGGCTTGAGCAGGTTGGACGCGTCCAGCGTGCCGCCCGAAGCGGCGCCGGCTCCGATCAAGGTATGGATCTCGTCGATGAACAGGATCGCGTTCGGCTTGTCCTTCAGGGACTTCAGAACGCCCTTGAGGCGCTGCTCGAAGTCGCCGCGGTACTTGGTGCCCGCGAGCAGGGCGCCCATGTCCAGCGAGAACACGCTCGACTCGGCCAGGATCTCGGGGACTTCCTTCTGCACGATGCGCCAGGCCAGCCCCTCGGCGATCGCGGTCTTGCCCACGCCGGCCTCGCCGACCAGCAGCGGATTGTTCTTGCGCCGGCGGCACAGGATCTGGATCACCCGCTCGACCTCGTACTCCCGGCCGATCAGCGGGTCGATCTTGCCGTCCCTGGCCGCCTGGTTCAGGTTCTGCGTGAACTGCTCCAGCGGCGAGGCCTTTTCGTTCTTCTCGCCGCCCTCTTCGCTCTCGCTGGAGGACGACTCGCTTCCCTTGGTGGGCTCGGGCGGGTCGCTCTTCTTGATGCCGTGGGCGATGAAGTTCACCACGTCCAGGCGCGTGACGCCCTGCTGGTGCAGGTAATAGACCGCGTGCGAGTCCTTCTCGCCGAAGATCGCCACCAGCACGTTCGCGCCCGTGACTTCCTTCTTGCCGTTGCCGGTCGACTGCACGTGCATGATGGCGCGCTGGATCACGCGCTGGAATCCCAGCGTGGGCTGGGTGTCCACATCGTCGGTGCCGGCCACCTGCGGGGTGTTGTCCTTGATGAAGTTGGACAACGACTTGCGCAGATCGTCGATGTTGGCCGAGCATGCGCGCAGCACTTCCGCCGCGCTGGGATTGTCCAGCAGGGCTAGCAGCAGGTGCTCCACCGTGATGAACTCGTGGCGCTGCTGCCTCGCTTCCACAAACGCCATGTGGAGGCTGACTTCCAATTCCTGGGCAATCATGAGATTTCCTTTGCCTTGCTTGACTGCTACTGACTCTAAACTGTAAATGGGTTCGATCCGGTTTTACTCAACCGGTTCACTGACACATTGCAGGGGATGACCGGCTTGACGAGCGGCTTCCTGCACCTGCTCGACTTTCGTGGCGGCCACGTCCCGGGAATAAATGCCACAGATCGCCTTTCCGTCCAGGTGGATCTTCAGCATGATCTGGGTGGCGGTCTCCCTGTCCTTGTTGAAGAACTCCTGGATCACCACCACCACGAACTCCATGGGGGTGTAGTCGTCATTGAGCATGACGACCTGATACATCTGCGGCGGCTTGGTTTTCTGGGTCTTCCGTTCGACCACCACCGAGCCGCCGTCGTCTTGCTTCGGGCGCGTTCGCGGTGCGACCGGGGCGGGCGTGGGCGGTTTACTGGCCATGAAATTCATTCTATCGAGCGGGCATCCACGCTGCAGACCCAAGGTGAATTGGAGACGGAACCGTCACATTCAAGCGACAAGGCCTGAAACAGCCGCCATTTTGCGCGGACCCGACCAGGGATGTTGGCGGGCGGGCTGCCCTGGAATGGCCGAAAACTTTAGTATGTGAAATTGTTGACAGCTCACCCCAGGATCACTGACACTTACAAGTCAAGAGGGATAACAAGGGGCCGAGAATGGCGACTGGTACGGTCAAGTGGTTCAACGATGCAAAGGGCTTCGGATTCATAGAGCCCGACGGTGGCGGAGCGGATGTGTTCGCGCATTTCTCTGCCATTGCCATGGACGGGTTCAAGACGCTCAAGCAGGGCTCGCGCGTGAACTTCGACGTGACTGAAGGCCCCAAGGGCCAACTGGCGCAGAACATCCAGGCCGAGCCCGCGTCGGGCAAGCCAGAGCCCATTGTCACCCAGCCGGCGGAGCGCCAGCCCCGCCACTCCAAGGTACGCGCCCCGCAATTCCACGCCTCAGGCCAAGGCAACTTCGCCAGCAAATAGCCCCTCGGGCCGGCGCACGAAAAAGCCGCCAGAAGGCGGCTTTTCAACGAGCTTGGCGGCGCCTTACATGTTGTCGATCATGACCTGGCCGAAGCCCGAGCAGCTGACCTGGGTGGCGCCGGGCATCAGGCGCGCGAAGTCGTAGGTCACCTTCTTGCTCTTGATCGACTTCTCCATCGAGCTGATGATCAGGTCGGCCGCTTCCTTCCAGCCCATGTGGCGCAGCATCATCTCGGCCGAGAGGATCTCGGAACCCGGGTTGACGTAGTCCTTGCCGGCGTACTTGGGCGCCGTGCCATGGGTGGCCTCGAACATCGCGACGGTGTCGCTCAGGTTGGCGCCGGGGGCGATGCCGATGCCGCCGACCTGCGCGGCCAGCGCGTCCGAGATGTAGTCGCCGTTGAGGTTGAGCGTGGCGATCACGCTGTATTCGGCCGGACGCAGCAGGATCTGCTGCAGGAAGGCGTCGGCGATCATGTCCTTGACGATGATGTCCTTGCCGGTCTTGGGGTTCTTGAACGAGCACCACGGGCCGCCATCGATCGGCTTGGCGCCGAATTCCTTCTGGGCCAGGCCGTAAGCCCAGTCGCGGAAGCCCCCTTCGGTGAACTTCATGATGTTGCCCTTGTGCACGATGGTCAGGTTGGGCTTGTCGTTCTCGATGGTGTACTGCAGGGCCTTGCGCACCAGGCGCTCGGTGCCCTCGCGCGAAACCGGCTTGATGCCGATGCCCGAGGTGTTGGGGAAGCGGATCTTCGTGACGCCCAGCTCGTCCTGCAGGAACTTGATCAGCTTCTTGGCCTTGTCGCTCTCGGCCTCGAACTCGATGCCGGCGTAGATGTCTTCCGAGTTCTCGCGGAAGATCACCATGTTGGTCTTGTGCGGCTCCTTCACCGGGGACGGCACCCCCTCGAAATACTGGATCGGGCGCAGGCAGACATAGAGGTCCAGCTGCTGTCGCAGCGCGACGTTCAGCGAACGGATGCCGCCGCCCACGGGAGTGGTGAGCGGGCCCTTGATCGACACCACATAGTCGCGCACGGCATGCAGGGTTTCCTCCGGCATCCAGACGTCGGGGCCATACACCTTGGTGGATTTCTCGCCGGCGAAGACCTCCATCCAGTGGATCTTCTTCTTGCCGCCATAGGCCTTGGCCACCGCGGCGTCGACCACCTTCAGCATGACAGGCGTGATGTCCAGGCCGGTGCCGTCGCCCTCGATGAACGGGATGATCGGCTGGTCGGGCACGTTGAGCGACATGTCGGCATTGACGGTTATCTTCTTGCCCTGGGCAGGGACCTTGATGTGCTGGTACATGGGGAAAACGTCTCCGGAAGAGGAACAGGATGGGCTGAACTGCGCGCGCGGCAAAGCCATCGAATTCTAGCTTCGAAACGGTGGGGCTCTCCCCGGGCGGGGGCCCCGGAACGCTGTCATTGTTGATTCTTGTCAACCGCGGCGAACCCTGCGGCGGCGCCGCTGTGGTTTCCCGCGTTCGCGGGGACTTTGAAGGAGCCCATCGACGGACTCAGAGTGCCTCTGGCGTCGAAATATCCGACTCGCGCGGACGTTTTCCATTTGCCGAGTGAAAATGCCGGCATGAAACGACTTATCCGCGCCTTCTTCGCGATGCTGCTGGCGTCCATCGTTGTCCCGGCACTCGCCCAGGAACCCCAGACCAACCTGCCGCGGGTCAAGCTGTCCGCCGGCATGCACCTGATCGACGCGCAGGTGGCGCAGACCCCGGGGCAACGCGAGGTCGGCCTGATGTTCCGCGAGCAGATGCCGCAGAACGAAGGCATGCTGTTCGTCTTCGAGCAGCCGTCGCAGCAGTGCTTCTGGATGAGGAACAC
>JAAOZX010000118.1 GCA_012274225.1 Comamonadaceae bacterium
CGGCCTTTGTCATCCTGGTTCCGCTTGCCATCTGGATCTACACATTGGTTTTCGCGTTCGCGTCCCTTTGGTTTTCGCACTACTGCCTGGCGGCGCTGGAAGCCCTTAGGGTCGAGTCCGCTGCTATGCCGCCGGTACCGGTGGCGACTGCGGCCCCGTTAGCATTGGCGGATGACGCAAGCCTTCCCCCTGTCTGACGCGCCAGGTTTCGGCCTGGTGATCGTCGGCGACGAGATCCTGTCGGGCAAGCGCGCCGACAAGCACATGCCCAAGGCCATCGAATTGCTCGCAGCGCGCGGCTTGCAGCTCGCCTGGGCCGAGTACGTGGGTGATGCGCCGCAGCGGATCACTGCCACGCTGCGGCGCGCCTTCGCTTCGGGCGACGTGGTTTTTTCGTGCGGCGGCATCGGCGCGACACCCGATGACCACACGCGCCAGTGCGCCGGCGAGGCGCTTGGCGTTCCCCTGGTGCTGCAACCCCAGGCCGAAGCGCTGATCCGCGAGCGCATGCAGGACATCGCCCGTGAGCAGGGACTGCCTTATGAACCCGACCGTCCCGATAACATCCATCGGCTGAACATGGGCGTGTTTCCGACCGGCTCCAGCCTGATTCCCAATCCGTACAACAAGATCCCCGGGTTCAGCGTGGGGCATGTGCATTTCGTACCCGGCTTCCCGGTGATGGCCTGGCCGATGATCGAATGGGTCCTCGACCAGCACTACCCGCACCTGTTCCAGCAGGACGCCTATGAGGAGCGCTCGGTCATCGTCTTTGGATCAATGGAAGCAACGCTGACTCCGCTGATGGAGGCGATCGAGCGCGACCATCCCGGTGTCAAGGTATTCAGCCTGCCTAGCGTCGACCATCCCGAATACGGCCGACACATCGACCTCGGGGTCAAGGGTTCCCCGGCCCATGTAGGGCCCGCCTATGCTCAACTGTTGGGAGGCCTGCGGCTTCTCGGGGTTGGATTGGGCCCCGAATTAGTGCGTTGAGATTTGCGCACCAAATAGGTGCAATGTTCGGGCACCAGTTTGGATTGATGCTCGTCCAAAAGAGGTCACGACCCTTTGGGAATGGCCCCAAGATCGGGGACAATCGCGCAGCTCAGCGACTGAGTCCATGCACCAGCTTTGGCACAGAAACTGCATCTAGCAACGCATCCCCCTATTTTTTCAACAACCATCCAAACAGGAGAAACCTGATGGCAGCCAAGACCGTCGCGGACGTGATGAAGATGGTGAAGGAGAACGAAGTCAAGTTTGTCGACTTCCGCTTCACCGACACCCGCGGAAAAGAACAACACGTCACCGTTCCCGTTTCGCATTTCGACGAGGACAAGTTCATCTCGGGCCACGCCTTCGACGGTTCGTCGGTTGCGGGCTGGAAGGGCATCGAGGCCTCGGACATGCTGCTCATGCCGGACCCGAACACGGCCAACATCGATCCCTTCTTCGAAGAGACCACCATCTTCATGTCGTGCGACGTCCTCGAGCCCGGTGACGGCAAGGCCTACGACCGCGATCCGCGCTCGATCGCCAAACGCGCCGAGGCCTACCTCAAGGCTTCCGGCCTGGGCGACACTGCGTTCTTCGGACCGGAACCCGAATTCTTCATCTTCGACGATGTGCGCTGGGGCGCCGACATGTCCGGCTCATTCGTCGAGATCGACGAGTACGAAGCGCCGTGGAACACCGGCAAGAAGATCGAAGGCGGCAACAAGGGTCACCGTCCGACCGCCAAGGGCGGCTACTTCCCGGTGCCCCCGGTCGACAGCACGCAGGACCTGCGTGCCGAGATCTCGCTGATCCTCGAGCAGCTGGGCATCCCGGTCGAAGTGTTCCACCATGAAGTGGCCGGCGCCGGCCAGAACGAGATCGGCACGCGATTCAGCACGCTGGTGCAGCGCGCCGACTGGACGATCTGGATGAAGTACGTGATCCACAACGTGGCCAATGCCTATGGCAAGACCGCGACCTTCATGCCCAAGCCGCTCGTCGGCGACAACGGCTCGGGCATGCACGTGCACCAGTCGGTCTGGAAGGACGGCAAGAACCTGTTCGCCGGTGACGGCTATGCCGGCCTGTCGGACTTCGCCCTGTACTACATCGGCGGCATCATCAAGCACGCTCGGGCGCTGAACGCCATCACCAACCCCGGCACCAACAGCTACAAACGACTGGTGCCCGGCTTCGAGGCGCCGGTCAAACTGGCGTACTCCGCGCGCAACCGCTCGGCCTCCGTGCGCATCCCCTATGTGGCGAACCCCAAGGGCCGCCGCATCGAAGTGCGCTTCCCGGACCCGACCTGCAACCCCTACCTGGGTTTTGCGGCCATGCTGATGGCCGGCCTGGACGGCATTGAAAACAAGATCCATCCGGGGGAAGCGGCCACCAAGGACCTGTACCACCTGCCGCCCGAAGAGGACGCGAAGATCCCGACCGTCTGCCACAGCCTGGACCAGGCCCTGGACTACCTGGACAAGGGCCGCGGCTTCCTGACCAAGGGCGGCGTGTTCACCGACACGATGATCGACGCTTATATCGAGCTGAAGATGCAGGAAGTCACCCGTTTCCGCATGACGACGCATCCGATCGAGTTCGACATGTACTATTCGCTGTGAAGCACAGGTATCGGTGAATGCCGGAATGCCGGCACGAAAAAGGGGCCATGAGTGGCCCCTTTTGCTGAGCGTTGTTGCCGCCAGGGGACGGGAAGACCGTCCTTTTCTATTTGAAATCAATGGCTTATTTGGTTAATTTGATGGATTGCGCGATACTGGCAGGCCGTCCTGTGCATTTCGATGCGAGGAGAGCAATCCCATGAAGTACCTCTTTTTGATTCCGCTGGCCGTCGCCGCCCTGTCGAGCAACGGTTACGCGCAGACCCGTATCTTCCGATGCGGGAACACCTACACCAACGACACCGCCGAAGCGCAGAGCAAGGGCTGCAAGCTGATGGCGGGCGGCAACGTCACGATCGTCGAGGGCACGCGGGTGAAGATTCCGGGCGCAGTGAAGGTGGCGACCGCACCGCAATCGACGGCGGCGGGACCGCGCATCGATGCTGACGGCCAGCGGACCCGGGACGGCGAGGCACGCCAGATCCTGGAGTCCGAACTGAAGAAGGCCCAGGCGAGGCAGGACGAGCTGGTCAGGGAATACAACAACGGCGAGCCGGAAATGCTCGGACCGGAGCATCGCAACCATCAGAAATACCTGGACCGCGTGGCCGAAATCAAGGCCAGCATAGCCCGCAACGAGAACGACATCGCCGGCATCCAACGCGAGCTGGCCCGCGCCACTGCGTCAAAATGAGGGCTTGAACCCTCCAGCGCTCCATCCCGCCCGCTTCCAGTCGCTGGACCTGCTGGCCACGATGGTGGCCGTGGTTTCCGGCGACGGTGCCGTGCTGTTCGCCAATTCGGCGCTGGAAGACGCCCTGGGCAGTTCGCGCCGCACCATCCAGGGCACCCATTTCCCCCTATGCTTCACGCAGCCGCAGCTGCTGCAAAACGCTCTCGAAGGGGCGGCGGGCAACGAGTTTGCGGCCCTGCGCTACGACGCCTGGCTGCTGCGCCAAAACCCCAGCGAGCCGATACCGGTCCATGTGATCCTGGCCCAGACCGATCGGCCCGGCGAGTTCATCGTCGAAATGCTGCCGCTGGAGGCCCAAGCCAAGCAGGACCGGGAGGAGCGGCTGATCGACCAGGCGCAGGCCAACAAGGAGCTGATCCGCAACCTGGCCCACGAGATCAAGAATCCACTGGGAGGCATCCGCGGAGCGGCCCAGCTGCTGGAAATGGAGGTGGACTCGCGCGACCTGAAGGAATACACCCAGGTCATCATCCATGAAGCCGACCGCCTGCAGACGCTGGTGGACCGCCTGCTGGCGCCGCATCGCAGGCCCCATGTGGTCGGCGAGGTGAACATCCACGAAGTGTGCGAGCGAGTGCGATCGGTGATCCTGGCCGAGTTTCCGAAGGGCCTGGAGGTGGCGCGCGAGTACGACGTATCCATCCCCGAGTTCCGCGGCGACCGCGAGCAGCTGATCCAGGCGCTACTCAACATCGCGCACAACGCCTGCCAGGCGCTATCGGAGCGGATTGCGGCCGGGGACGCCAAACTGTTGTTTCGCACCCGCGTTGCGCGACAGGTGACATTCGGCAAGCAGCGCTATCGACTGGCATTGGAATTGCATGTCATCGACAACGGGCCGGGTGTACCGGATTCGATCAGGGACCGCATCTTCTTCCCGCTGGTGTCGGGGCGCGAAGACGGCTCGGGCTTGGGGCTGACGTTGGCGCAGACTTTTGTCCAGCAGCATCATGGCCTGATCGAATGCGACAGCGTGGCCGGGAGGACGGATTTCAAGATCCTGATTCCATTGCCTTGAAACCGTGAAGCGATGACCTGAGGACACGAAAGCACATGAAGTCGATCTGGATCGTTGACGATGACCAATCCATCCGCTTCGTGCTGGAAAAGGCTCTGTTGCGGGAGGACCTGCCGACGCGAAGCTTCACCAATGGGCGGGAAGTGCTGCAGGCGCTGGAGTCCGACGACGACAACGGGCCTCAGGTCCTGGTGAGCGATATCCGGATGCCGGGCGGCTCCGGCCTCGAGCTCCTTACGAAAGTGAAGGAAAAACATCCCGGCCTGCCGGTCATCATCATGACCGCCTTTTCCGATCTGGACAGCGCGGTGTCCGCTTTTCAGGGCGGCGCTTTCGAGTACCTGCCCAAGCCATTCGACCTGCCCAAGGCGGTCGAGCTGATCCGCCGTGCCGTGCAGGAGAGCCAGCGCGAGGAGGTGGCCGAGGAACGGATGGCCGCGGCGCCCGAAATGCTGGGCCAGGCCCCGGCGATGCAGGACGTCTTTCGCGCCATCGGCCGCCTGTCGCAGAGCAACGTGACGGTGCTGATCACCGGCGAATCCGGCTCCGGAAAGGAGCTGGTCGCGCGGGCCTTGCACAAGCATTCGCCCCGGGCCAACGGCCCGTTCGTGGCGATCAACACCGCGGCGATTCCGAAGGACCTGCTGGAAAGCGAGTTGTTCGGCCATGAGCGCGGCGCTTTCACCGGCGCTCAGACGATGCGGCGGGGGCGCTTCGAGCAGGCCGAGGGCGGCACCCTTTTCCTCGACGAGATCGGCGACATGCCGTTCGACCTGCAGACCCGGCTGCTGCGGGTGCTCTCGGACGGGCACTATTACCGTGTGGGGGGCCACAGCTCGATCAAGGCCAATGTGCGGGTGATCGCAGCCACCCACCAGGACCTGGAGCAGCGCGTCAAGAATGGTGCCTTCCGCGAAGACCTGTTCCACCGGCTCAACGTGATCCGCCTGCGATTGCCCGCCCTGCGCGAACGCGCCGAAGACATTCCGGTATTGGCGCGCTTTTTCCTGCAGCAAAGCGCCAAACAGCTGGGTGTCGAGCCCAAGCGCATATCGGACGCCGCCGTTTCGCGGCTCATGGTCTTCAGTTTCCCCGGCAATGTGCGCCAGTTGGAGAACATCTGCCATTGGCTTACCGTGATGGCCCCGGCCCAGCTCATCGAGCCCAAGGACCTGCCGCCCGAGGTGGGCGCGGGACCGG
Source organism: Comamonadaceae bacterium (assembly GCA_012274225.1). GTDB lineage: Bacteria > Pseudomonadota > Gammaproteobacteria > Burkholderiales > Burkholderiaceae_C > Ramlibacter. Next base: position 5,597 of record JAAOZX010000118.1, read on the forward strand.
CCGAAGTGGCGACGGTGGGCGAATTGCCAGCCGTTGCGGTCGCACCGCCTGCGACCAGCGACGTGCCCGCCGTACCCGTCGCGGCGCACGCGATCGAACGGATCGCAACCACCGCCGCCGCGAGCAACGGCGGCAGCTGGGAAGCTGGCCTGGAAGCCGAGGCGCTGGAGCTCCTGGCCAGCGGCCGGCACGATGTCTGGGACGAATTGACGCGGCGCTTCGAGTCCCGGCTGATCGTCACGGCCTTGGCCAGCACCCGCGGGCGCCGCATCGAGGCAGCGCAAAAGCTCGGCATCGGGCGCAACACCATCACCCGCAAGATCCAGGATCTTGGGCTGGAATAGCTCACTTCGAAAACGCTGTGCGTTTCCGAAGTGGTCTGATCATGTGTGGTCGCTCTGCGCGTTGCTCCGATCGACCGGGGCCCCTGCGGGGACCTTATAGTTCGATGGTCACCGGCGCGTGGTCGCTCGGTTTTTCCCACTTGCGCGGGGTGCGGTCGATGCTGCAGCCTTTGACCTGGGGCTTGAGCGGCTCGCTCACCAGAATATGGTCGATGCGCAGTCCCCGGTTCTTCGGGTAGCCCAGCATCCGGTAATCCCACCAGCTGTAGCTTTTCTCGGGCTGTTCGAACAGACGGAAGCTGTCGCACATGCCCAGCTCGAGCAGCCGGCGGAATTGAGCGCGTTCCTCGGTGGTGTGATGGATGGTCTCGCGCAGGCCCTCGGGGTCGAAGGAATCCCGGTCTTCCGGCGCGATGTTGAAGTCGCCGACCAGCAGCAGCCAGTCATGCCGGGACAGCTCACCCTGCATGTAGTCATGCAGCCCCCGCAGCCAGCTCATCTTGTAATCGAACTTTGGCGTACCGGGCGCCTGCCCGTTCACGAAGTAGCCGTTGACCAGGCGCAGGTCGCCCAGCGGGCCGGCCAGTGTCGCGGCGATCACCCGCGAATGCTCGTCGGCGTAGCCATCGATGTTCTTCACGATATCGCGCAACGGCTCGCGGCTCATGATGGCGACGCCGTTGTAGGTCTTCTGGCCGAACACCGCACAGTGCGGGTAGCCGGCGGCGCGCAGCGCGTCCAGCGGAAACTTGTCGTCGGTGAGCTTGAGCTCCTGCAGGCACAGCACGTCCACCGGGTTCGCCGCGGTCCAGTCCAGCACGTGCTGCAACCGCGCCGTGAGCGAGTTGACGTTCCAGGTTGTGATCTTCATGCCAGAACGCGGGTTTCTTTCAGACGTGCAGCGCCGCCATCGCGCCGATCGCGACGCCGATGGCGCCCATGCCGAACATGCCCCATTCCAGCCATTTCTTGCGCGTCAGCAGTGCGATGGCCGCCAGTGCGATGGAAACCTGCAGCGCGGTGGTGGCCTGAGCCCAGCGATGGTGCTGGTGCATCTGCACATCGCTTTGCCGGTCCGCTTCCTTGCCTTCCTCTTCTATCTTGTCAGCTGTTTCCTTGATCTCGTTCTTTTCCTTCTCGTAGCGGTCGATCTTGGCCTGATAGAAGGCCTGCTTGTCCGCTGGCGCCAGGTCGCGCGACATCTCCGCGAGGGACTGCTTGGTGCTCTTGGCCTGGAAGTAATTCCATTGGTTCGAGGCCTCGGTCTTCTTGATCGCCGCGTTGTTCTTGAACAGGCCCGCATTCGCCTGCGTGAACCCGCCCATGTACGAAAAGATCGCGCCCACCGTCGCGATCACGGCGGTGAACATGGCGATCTGGTTGATCATGCCGCCGGCTCCCCCGGACGCATGTTCTACGGCGTGCTCCAGCTCGTGGTCGTGCGGGCCGTGGACGTGAAATCCGCCTTCTGACATATCAACCTCCTTCTTGTGTGTTGCGATAGGTGGCGAAGCCGAAGCGCAGGCCATTCGCCGACGCGTGCGTCTCGCGCGCGATCTCTTTCCATCGTGGGCCGAGCTCCGGTGCGAAGGCATCACCCTCGTAGTCGGCATCGATTTCGGTCACTTCCGCGATGTCGGCCCGGGGCAGCGCCTGGGCATACAACTGGGCGCCGCCGATCACCCAGGCCAGCGGTTGCGCGGCGCACCGCGCGATCGCCAGGTCCAGCGAGGCGGCGCGCTCGGCGCCGGGCGCGTTCCAGTCGGCTTGCCGCGTGACCACGATGTTGGTGCGGCCGGGCAGCGGGCGAAAGCGTTCGGGAATCGACTCCCAGGTCTTGCGGCCCATGATCACCGGGCAACCCAGGGTCACGCGCTTGAAATGCGCCAGATCCTCCGGCAGATGCCAGGGCAGGCCTCCGTTCTTGCCGATCACGCCGTTGCGGGCGCGCGCATAGATCAGACCGAGCTTCACGTCAAACACCCGCCTCGGTGAAATGACTGGGAGCGACTGGCCCGGGCGTCGGCGGGAAGCGGCATTCGCGCTGTGTCGAACCCCGCAAGCGGGGCCCCTCGCCAAGTGCGCTCATACCGCTACAGGCGCCTTGATGGCGGGGTGGCACTGGTAATCGACCATCTCGAAATCCTCGTACTGGTAATCGAAGATGGACGCGGGCTTGCGCTTGATCTGCAGCACGGGGTACGCGAAAGGCTGGCGGCTCAGCTGCAATTCCACCTGTTCGTGGTGGTTGCTGTAGATGTGGCAGTCGCCACCGGTCCAGACGAAGTCGCCCACCGCGAGGTCGCATTGCTGCGCCATCATGTGAGTGAGCAGGGCGTAGCTGGCGATGTTGAATGGCACGCCCAGGAAGATGTCGGCGCTGCGCTGGTACAACTGGCACGAGAGTTTGCCATCGGCCACGTAGAACTGGAAGAAGGCATGGCAAGGCGCCAGCGCCATCTTCGGGATGTCGGCCACGTTCCAGGCGCTGACGATGATGCGCCGCGAATCGGGATCGGTCTTGATCGTCTTGACGGCTTCGGCGATCTGGTCGATGTGCCCGCCGTCGGGCGTGGGCCAGCTGCGCCACTGCACGCCGTACACCGGCCCGAGGTCGCCGTCGGGGCGAGCCCATTCGTCCCAGATCGACACACCGCGTTCCTTCAACCAGTTGTTGTCGCTGGAGCCCTGCAGGAACCACAGCAGTTCATGGATGATGGACTTCAGGTGGACCTTCTTGGTGGTCACCAGCGGGAAGCCCTCGTTCAGGTCGAACCGCATCTGGTAGGCGAACACGCTGCGGGTGCCGGTGCCGGTGCGATCGGTCTTGGGCGCGCCGTGGGTGTAGACATGGCGCATGAAGTCTTCGTACTGGGAGCGGACGGGACGATTGGCGGTAGTCATGGGCAATTATGCGCAGCGTGCAGGCGATTAGCGTCAGGCGCGCAGCACGCGGCCGGGGTTCATCCGGTTGTCGGGATCCAGGGCGTGCTTGATGGCGCGCATCATTCCCAGAGCGACCGCCGGTTTGTGCCGTTCCAGCTTGGCCGCCTTCAGGCTGCCCACGCCGTGCTCGGCGGAGATGGACCCGCCGAAACGCTGCACCGAGTCGTACACCAGGGAATTGACCTCCTCTTCCCACCGCGCCAGGAAGTCGGCCGCGTTGCCGTCCACCGGCGCCTGCACGTTGTAGTGCAGGTTGCCGTCGCCCAGATGGCCGAAGTTCACCAGCCGGAC
>JAAOZX010000500.1 GCA_012274225.1 Comamonadaceae bacterium
CAACAAGACCAACCTGATGGTGTTCCTGCGGCCCGTGGTAGTGCGCGACGCGGTGGGCAGCGACGAATTGTCACTCGATCGCTACGAGCTGATGCGCGGCAAGCAGGGCGGCAGCGGCCAGCCGGTGAGCAGCCTGATGGTGCCGATCAACCAGGCCCCGGTCCTGCCCGAGCTGCTGCGGCAGAATCCGCCGGCGGCGCCAGCGGCCGCAGCGCCTGCAGTGACTTCACCCGTGGCGCCGGCGACCGCCGTCCCAGGACCGGTGCCACGCCCGCTGGGGCAGTGAGCGGATGCGGTACCCCCTGCCCTACGCGTTCGCGCGCGGCAACCAGCTGTTGCTGGAAGACGATGGACACGACCTGACGCTGTGGCATGCCAGCGCGCCGGCGGTCGCGGCGCTGACCGAAGTGACGCGCAAGTACGGCGTGCGGTCGATGCAGCTGCTCGACGCGCCGGCGCTGGCGCAGCGCATCAGCGCGGCCTACGCGCAGGGCGAATCCAGTGCGGCCACGGTGGTCAGCGAAGTGCAGAACGACGCCGACCTGTCGCGAATGATGCAGGAGCTGCCGGCGGTGGAAGACCTGCTGGAGACCAGCGACGACGCCCCGATCATCCGGATGCTGAACGCGCTGCTGACGCAGGCGGCCCGCGATGGCGCCAGCGACATCCACATCGAGCCGTACGAACGCCATTCGAGCGTCCGCTTCCGGGTCGACGGCACGTTGCGCGAAGTGGTGCGACCGAACCGGGCCCTGCACGCGGCGCTGATCTCGCGGCTGAAGATCATGGCTGAACTCGATATCGCCGAAAAGCGCATGCCGCAGGACGGCCGCATCAGCCTGCGCATCGGCACGCGCGCGGTCGACGTGCGTGTGAGCACGCTGCCGAGCGCCCACGGCGAGCGGGCCGTGCTGCGTCTGCTGGACAAGAGCGACAGCAAGCTGAGCCTGGAGTCCGTCGGCATGACCGGCGAATCGCTGCGCCGGTTCCTCGACCTGATCGCCCAGCCGCACGGCATCATCCTGGTCACCGGACCGACCGGGTCGGGCAAGACCACCACCTTGTATGCGGCGCTGACCCGCCTCGATGCCGGTAGCAGCAACATCATGACGGTGGAAGACCCGATCGAGTACGAACTGCCGGGGATCGGCCAGACGCAGGTCAATGCCAAGATCGACCTGGACTTCGCCAAGGCCTTGCGCGCCATCCTGCGGCAGGATCCGGACATCATCATGATCGGCGAAATCCGCGATTACGAAACCGCCCAGATCGCGATCCAGGCTTCGTTGACCGGCCACCTGGTGCTGGCGACTTTGCACACCAACGATGCGGCGAGCGCCGTGACCCGCCTGACCGACATGGGAGTGGAACCGTTCCTGCTCAGCTCGTCGCTGTTGGGCGTGCTCGGGCAGCGGCTGGTGCGCAAGCTGTGCCGGCAGTGCCAGGGCGCCGGTTGTGCCCAATGCAACCAAACCGGCTATCAGGGGCGCACCGGGATCTTCGAGCTGCTGGTGGCCAACGATGCGATCCGGGCACAGATTCACAACCGCGCATCCGAGGCAGAGATCCGTGCAGCCGGACTGAAGACCGGCATGAAGCTGATGCGCGAGGACGGCGAGAGACTGGTGCGCGAGGGCATCACCTCGCAGGCCGAACTGGTGCGGGTGACACGGGAAGGTTGAAGGTGCCGGGCCCCGTCAGGCGCGCTCGGGCGCGTGGGGTTTGCCGGGAAGCTCGACCGGAACGACCGTACGGCCGTCGTCGTCGCGCGAGGGCGGCGCCTTCGGCTTCGAGTCGCCGGGCTGCGGATCCGGATTGCTGAGCGGCACCGGTTCGGGTGCGGGCACGTCCGAGCTCATCATTCAGCCCCTTGGCTCGCGCACGCCGGTCACGCCGTCGGCGATACCGGGGCCGTCGTCGATCACCGGGTCCCCGTCCTCGTCCTCGATGTCGGCGGCGGCCAATACCGGGTGCCCCGGCAACGCCGGCCGATCGACGCTATCGGGCCCTCCGGCGCCGGGCTGGCCGCGAACCGGCTCATCGCTCTGCTCACCTGGCCTGGGCTCGGGGAGCTTCGGCTCGGACTGCTGGTGCAATACTTCTGCGCGTTCTGGCGCTGAATCGATGGGTGGTGGCATGGCGGATCCTTTGCGGCCATTGTTGGTGCCGGGCGGTTGTTCCGATTTCGGCTGACGCGCCGACTTGTTGTCAGCCAAATTCCCTGTGGGACACTCGCCGCTGGCTTCCCGCAACGAGGAATCAACATGAATACATTGCGCGGCTGGCTGTTGCGTCACATCTGGACCCGTCCGAGGCTCTTCGTCGCCACGGCGGCCACGGTCGCGACCAGTTTGCTGCTGCCGCCCGGACTGGCCCCTCACCTGGTGACGCGGCTGCTGATCGGGTGGAATGTCGGCACCTGCCTCTACATGATCCTCGCCGCCGTCATGATGGCCGGTTCGACGCACCATCACATCCTGCGCCGGGCGCAGCTGCAGGACGATGGCGAGCGCGTGATCTTGCTGCTCGCGGCGATCACCGGTGTGGCGAGCCTGGCGGCAATCGCCGGCGAGCTGGTGGTGGTCAAGGATATGCACGGCTTGGTCAAGGCAGCCCATATTTCGCTGGCCGGCCTCACCGTCCTCTCATCGTGGGCCTTCATCCAGGTCATGTTCGCCATCCACTATGCGCACGAGTATTACGCGGCCCTGGGCCGGGGCGAGCCGGGCGGCCTGGCGTTTCCCCAGGACGACCAGCCCAACTACGGCGATTTCTTTCATTTCGCCGTGGTCATCGGCACTTCCGGCCAGACCGCCGACATCGCGTTCGTGTCCAAGTCCATGCGCCGAATCGGGACGGTGCATTGCATCCTGGCTTATCTGTTCAATACAACCGTGCTGGCGTTGGTCATCAACATTGGCGCCAGTCTGTTCTGAGCGCCATCGGTTGCAGGCAGGTCAACTCAGTAACTTGACCAGGGCGGTGGGATGCACATCCCAGCCGGCCAGACCGGCCACACCCATCACCAGGCCGAAGCCGGCGGGCACCAGGCTCAGAAAATACAGCCACCACAGCTGAGTCAGTGACGCGATCGCCAGCAGGGAGATCGCGATCGCGATGGCGGCGTCCGACAGGTCGAACTGATCGTCGCGGAAATTGAGCGAATCGTAGTTCTGCTGATCGGCCAGGGCCTGGGCACGCAGTTCGTCTTTCTTGACGGCCTGCTCGGCAGCCAGCTTTTCATATTGGGCAATGGCCTGGTCGTAGTCGGATCTTCGCTCCACCGGCCGGTCGCCCGCCTGCAGGCGCAGCTGCACCACGGTGGTCTTGGCCAGTTCCTCGCGCAGGTTGCGCGCCTGGTAGAAGGCCCAATGGTCCAGCTTGTCGGCCTGGGCCTGCTGCATGGCCTGCACGATGTTGTCGTCCTTGACCTTGCAGATTCCCATGAAACTTGCCAGCAATGCCACCGAAATGGCGACAGCGGCATTCAGTCGCCTGGACTTCGCCGCCGCCTGGCCTTCCGGCTCCACCATCTCGAGGGGATCGATGTCCATCACAGTCTCCAGCTCATGTGTCGAAGCCTCATGCTACTGCCACGCTTCGCGGGGGCTGGCCGGCGCAGGTCAAGCTAATATGCGGCGCACAGATGTCCGGCCATTGCCGATACGCCGGGGTCTCCACCCAGCAAAGGGAACCTGAGCCGATGACTGCAACCCGAATCGAAGACATCACCTTCGCGCTGGGCGAAGACTTTGCCGAAATCCGCGAGAGCGTCCGCCGCATTTGCATTGACTTTCCCGGGGCGTACTGGCGCGACCTCGAACTGCGTCAAGGCTATCCC
>JAAOZX010000501.1 GCA_012274225.1 Comamonadaceae bacterium
GCATCCGGCCGGAAGCCTCGATCCTGTGCGGTCCGGCATTGCCCGACCCTTCCGGGCAATGCGTCCAGGTCAACTCCGACTGAAGTGACCGCTGCTGCCGTTAGCTGTCCGGCTGCGCGGACTGCGCTGCCGGCGATTGCGGCTCGGGTACCGCAGCCGGGCTGGGCGCGGAGGCCGGGGCTGGCGCTTGCCCGGGCGCGACAGCGGAATCCACCGTTACCGCGGGCGCATCCACAGGCACGACAGGCGCATCGACCGGCACCGGCGCCCGCTGGTCCATCGCGGCCAGGCCGTTGACGATTTCCTTCACTTCCCGGCCCAGTTCGATCACGGCCATCGCGTAGTAGCTCGACCAGTTGTAGCGGGTGATCACGTAGAAGTTTTCGGTGCCGGCCACGTAACTGGGCGGGTCGTTGCCGTTCTGCAATTCGATCAGCGCCAGCGGCCCCGGGTTGGCCAGCGCCGGCCCTTGCAGCACTGCGCCCTTCGCGAGGAAACTGGCCACGCTGAACGTTGGCAGGATGTCAGGTGCGAGCAGCGCGTCCTTGTCCAGCCGAGCGGCATCGAAGCTCACCGGGTAATGGGTTGGCAGCCCGGTGCGCCAGCCGTAGCTCTTGAAATAGTTGGCGACAGAGCCGATCGCATCGGCGGGGCTGGCAGCCAGATCGATTTTTCCGTCGCCGTCGAAATCCACCGCCCAGCGCGCCCAGCTGCTCGGCATGAACTGGGTCATGCCCATCGCGCCGGCGTAGCTGCCCAGCGGCGCTAGCGGATCGACTTGTCGCTGGTCTTGCAGCACCAGGAAGTTCTCCAGCTCGGCGCGAAAGTAGGCGCTGCGCTCGGCCGCCCTCGGATGCGACGCCGGGAAGTTGAACGCCAGCGTGGCCAGCGCGTCGATCACCCGGAAATTGCCCATTTGTTGGCCGTAGATGGTTTCCACGCCGAGAATGCCGACCACGATCTCGGGCGGCACGCCGTAGATTTGCGACGCTCGATCCAGGGTGGCCCGGTTGTCCTGCCAGAACCTCACGCCGGCGGCGATGCGCACCGGGTCGATGAAGCGGCTGCGATAGACCCGCCAGTTCTTCGGCGTGCCGGCCGGCGCCGGCTGCATCAGCCGGGCAACCGTGGGCAGGAACTGGGCCCGGCCCACGGCCCGGCGTACCCAGGCCGGGTCCAGCCCCTTGCGCCGGGCCAGGTCGTCGGCCCAGTTCATGGCCTCTTCGCTGGCGGCATAGGGCTCGCCGCGCTGGCTGGTGCGCTCCGCAGCGGGGCGCCTGCCGGTCTGCGCGGTGGCTGGGAGGGCGATGCCGCCAGCCAGCAAGAAGGCGGTAACGACGAGGAGGCGGGATGGCATCAGGCGGGCCAGCCGACAGTTCTGAGTTCGCGCCGCAGCTCGGGCAGGGTGCTGGCGGGCGTTCGGGCGTAACGCTGGGCTTCCAGCTTCAACAGCCAGTCTGCCAGAGCCCGGCCGCTCTCGCCGAAACGACGTGTGATCAGCGTCGCGATTTCGCGTGGCGGCGCGGCGGCGGGCACATCGACGCCGGCCACACGGAGGCGGTGCCGGGTGCGCTCCAGCAGACGCAGCCAGGGGTCGTGCTGGCGCCGGTCCCACAGGGTCCAGACCGCGCCGACCAGGGAGACCATGACGACCAGCCCCAGCAACAGATAACTGAGGTCTTCCCAGCTCGGGGACTCGAAGCCCAGTCCCTTCAACAGGTCGAGCTGCTTGCTCTGGGTGTAATTCAGTATCCATTGGTTCCAGCTGTTGTTCACGGCATCCCAGGCCGCGCGCAGGCTGGCCGCGAGTTCCGGTGTGACGTTGCCGAACGCCGTGGCGACGAAGCCGCGCGGCGCCTTCAGGCGCTGGAACGCGCCGGTGCGTCCCGGCGCCACCGCGGCGGTGGGATCGACGCGGACCCAGCCGCGCCCGCGCAGCCAAACCTCGGCCCAGGCGTGCGCATCGCTTTGCCGCACGATCCAAAAGCCGTCGACCGGGTTGCGCTCGCCGCCCTGGTAGCCGGTGACGATGCGCGCCGGGATGCCCATGCCGCGCATCAGCACGACGAAGGCCGACGCGATGTGCTCGCAGAAACCTTCGCGCTTGTCGAACCAGAACTCGTCGGCGCTGTTCTCACCGAACAGGCCGGGGTCGAGCGTGTAGCCGTAGCCGCCGGTGCGCAGCCGGTCGAGGGCTGCCGCGACCAGTGCCGGCGGGCCGCCGGCGGCGAGCTGCGGGTCGCGCCGCATTTCGCCCGCCAGTTGCTGGGTGCGCGGATTGAGGCCGGGCGGCAGGTCCAGGTATTCCGGCAATAGCGCCGCGCTGCCGAGCGGCCCGTAGCGGAAAGTCGTGTGGCTCTCGGCGCGGTAGCGCAGCAGGTCGGTGATGGGCCGGTCGGCGACCCACAGCAACTCACTGCTCATCGCCGCGGCGAAGCCTGCCGCCACCGGCGGCACCGACGCGACGTCCAGCACCAGCAGCCAGGGCCGGTTGTTCGGCTCCAGCGTCACTTCATAGCGCACCGGCTCGCCCGTCACCTGCAGCTGCGCCATGTTGCCCGGCAGTGCCATCGTAAAGCGCGAACCCCGGCGTGGCGGCAGGGCTCGCCATTCGCGGCCGTCGAAAGTGGAGAGCACCGGCCCCCGGAAATAGAGCTCGCGTTGCGGCGGGATAGCGCCGTCGAACTTGACGCGCATCGCGATGCTTTCGTCCAGCGCCAGGCTGGCGATATTGCCCACCTGCATGGTGGCCGCCAGCCCGCTGCGGCCGGTCATGGCGTCGCTCGGGATGCCCCAGAGCGGCGCAAGCCGGGGAAACAGCAGGAACAGCGCCGCCATCACGGGCGCGCCCAGCAGCACCATGAAGCTCGCGGTGCGCGCCGCCTGGGCCAGCGGCGGCTTGCCCACCGGCATGTGGGCATTGACCAGGGCCGTCAACAGTCCCATCAACCCCAGCAGCATCGCTGCCGCGGTGGGCAGCGATTGCGAGAAGAAGAAATTGGTGAGCATCGTGAAGAAGCCCAGGAAGAAGATGACGAAGATGTCGCGGCGGGCGCGCAGTTCCAGGGTCTTGAGCGCCAGCAGCACCACCACCAGCGTCACGCCGGCATCGCGCCCCAGCACCGTGCGATGTGTGGCCACAGTGGCGGCGATGGCCACCGCCAGCAGGCCCAGCACCCACCAGGTCCCGGGCAGGGGTTTGGCGCTGACGGCCAGCGACCCGCGCCAGACCAGGACGGCGCCGGCCAGAGCGCTGCACCACAGCGGCAGGTTGGCCGTCTGCGGCAGGATCACCCAACCGATCACCAGCAACAGGAACAGCGTGTCGCGGCTGTCGCGTGGCAACGAGGCCAGGCGAGCGCGCAGGTTGCCGGGGCCGACCCGGTAGCGGTCCGCGCTGTCGAATGGTCCGGCGCCGGCTAGCATGTGGCCAGCGCCTCCAGACACTGCCGCTTGTGGGCGGGGCCGGTGGCCGGTGCGATGGTGCGCCCCGGCAGCCGCAGGCCGTAATCCAGTCCCAGCCGGTCGGCCTGCAGCACCCAGGCCGTCAGGCGCGACAGCCGATGCTCGGTGCCGCCAGCGCCGGCAGCGATGAAGTCCAGCCACAGCTCGTAGCGCTGCGCCTGTTCGTTGTCACGGCTGACCAGTTCGTCGGCTTTGGCGGCTTTCTTCCAGACGACCTGCCTGAGCGGGTCGCCGCGCCGGTAAGCCCGCACGCCGTCGAATTCACCCGCGTTCTGCATGCGGGCGCTGGCGAGCCCGCCCGATCGCGGCTCACCCACCGGCAACGGTGGGGGCGCCGGTTCGGGCGCCGGATAGACCAGCACCCGCGCCGCCGGCCGCCAGACCGTCCACACCCGGAATATGCCCAGCGGGAAGCGCGTCTCAGCCGTGAGCGCGGGCACTGGATGCAGTCCGCGCCGGGCCGGCTGGAACGCGACCTGGACCCGCGCCGTCCCTTGCGCCGGCACGTCGGTCCAGGCCCAGCGATCGGCATGGGTTGCGTCGAGCACCGACAGGCCGATGCCGTGCCGCACAGAGGCACGGGGATTGGTCAACACGACCGACAGCGTGGCGCTGCTGCCGGCAAATTGCGGATCCGGTGGCATCAGGTTCATCGACATGCCGCGCAGCGTCCCGTGGCTCAGGTGCATGCTCACCAGTGCGCTGCCGGCGAGCAGGAACGTCAGCAGGTATCCGAGGTTGAGCTGGTAGTTGATCGAGCCTACCAGCAGCACGAGCAGCGTGGCCCCGAGCATGAACCCGGGCCGGGTTGGCAGGATGTAGACGTTGCGCTGGGTCAGCGTGGTGTTGTCGGAAAGCGGCAGCCGGGCCTGCCACCACTGGCGAAAACGCTGCTGCACGAAGCGGGCCGGGCTGAACGACGCGGTGCCCAGCACCCGATCGCCGGGGCTGGGCCCGGCCTCGGGGCCGGGAATGGAGCCGGGGACACTGCTCATGGCAGCGGCACGGCCTCCAGCATCGCGCGCACCTGCTCGGCCGGGCCACGCCCGGCGTCGCCGACCGGCAGCAACCGGTGTGCGACCGTCTGGGGCAGGATCTGCTGGACATCGTCGGGCGCCACGTAGTCGCGCCCACTGAGCAAGGCCTGGGCCTTGGCCGCGCGCATGACGGCAATGCCGGCGCGGGGCGAGAGGCCCTGCAGGAACCAGCGACCGGAGCGGGTCGCCGCCACCAGGTCCTGCACATAGGTGATCAACGGGTCGGCTGCATGCACCTGAATCACGAGTTCCTGCAGCGACTGCAGTTCCGCTGGCGACAGGGTACTGCGCATCGCCTCGACCATGCCGCGGCGGTCGGCGCCGTGCAGCAATTCGCGCTCGGAGGCGCGATCCGGGTAGCCCAGCGAAATGCGCATCAGGAAGCGGTCGAGCTGCGACTCGGGCAGGGCGAAAGTGCCGAGCTGGTCGTGCGGATTCTGGGTCGCGATGACGAAGAACGGCGAAGGCAGGGGCCGGGTCTCGCCTTCCACGGTGACCTGCTTTTCCTCCATCGCTTCGAGCAGCGCGCTCTGCGTCTTGGGGCTGGCGCGGTTGATCTCATCGGCCAGCAGCACCTGGGCGAACACCGGCCCGGGATGGAACACGAAGCCCTCCTTGGCGCGCTCGTAGATCGACACGCCCAGCAGGTCGGTGGGCATTAGGTCGGCAGTGAACTGCACCCGCGAAAAGTGCAGGCCGAAGGAGCGCGCCAGCGCATGGGCCAGGGTGGTCTTGCCGACGCCCGGCACGTCCTCGATCAGCAGGTGCCCCCCGGCCAGCAGGCAGGCCACGCAGTCGCGCACCTGGGCCGGCTTTCCGACGATCACCGTGTTAAGCTGATCGAGCAGTGCCTTGATTTTTTGTTGTGCATCCATGGCACGACGTTATCCGAAATTAAGTCTGGACGAGCATCAGAGTGAACAAAACCGGTTATTTCACGCACCCCGATTGCCGCCTGCACGAAATGGGCGCCGGCCACCCCGAGTGTCCCGAGCGGTTGGCCGCAATCGACGACCGCCTGCTGATCTCGGGCGTGGGTCCGTTGCTGGAACACCGCGAGGCGCCGCAGGCCTCGGTCAACGACATCGAGCTGGCCCACGGCCGCATGCACGTGGCCGCGATGCGCGGGCTGGGCCAGGAGCTGGCCGAGGCGATCGAAGCGGGCGGGCCGGCGTACGCGCAGATCGACCCCGACACCGCCATGAACACGCACAGCTGGAATGCGATGTTGCGCGCCGCCGGCGCCGCGCTGGCGGCGACCGACGCCGTGATGGCCGGCGAGCTGGAGAACGCGTTTTGCGCCGTGCGGCCGCCCGGTCACCACGCCTGCCGCGACCGGGCCATGGGCTTCTGCTTCTTCAACAACGTCGCGATCGCCGCGCGCTATGCGCTGGAACGCCATGGCCTCAAGCGCGTGGCCGTGGTCGATTTCGACGTGCACCATGGCAACGGCACCGAGGACATCCTGGCCGGCGACCCGCGGGTGCTGATGGTGGGATTCTTCCAGCACCCGTTCTATCCCTACACCGGGACCGAGGCCAAGGCCGCCAACATGGTGAACCTGCCGATACCGGCGTACACCCGGGGCATGGATATCCGCGAACTGATCGAGCAGGAATGGATGCCGCGGCTGGAAGCCTTCCGGCCCGAGATGATCTTCATCAGCGCCGGCTTCGATGCCCATCGCGAGGACGACCTCGGGCAATTGGGGCTGACTGAAAACGATTACACCTGGATCACCTCGCGGGTGAAGGACATCGCGAAGAAACACGCTGGCGGCCGCATCGTGTCGTCGCTGGAGGGTGGCTACAACCTGAGCGCGCTGGGGCGCAGCGTCGAGGCCCATTTGCGGGTGCTGGCCGATCTTTAGATGGAGGAGGGGACCATGGACGACGCACTGTTGACGAGTCGCGATGGGCGCGGGGTGGTGACCCTGACCATGAACCGGCCGGCCAACTTCAACGCGCTCAGCGAGGAAATGCTGCAGGCCCTGCAGCAGGCGCTGGACCGGCTGGCCGCCGACGGGTCGGCGCGGGTGGTGGTGCTGGCCGCCGCGGGCAAGGCCTTTTGTCCGGGGCACAACCTGAAGGAAATGATCGAGAAGCCCTCGCTGGCTTACTACCAGGGCCTGTTCGAGCAATGCAGCCGGATGATGCTCAGCATCCTCAGGCTGCCGGTCCCGGTCATCGCGCGGGTGCACGGCATTGCCACGGCTGCCGGCTGCCAACTGGTGGCGCAGTGCGACCTTGCGGTGGCGTCGAACGAGGCGCGCTTTGCCGTCAGCGGCGTCAACTACGGCTTGTTCTGCTCCACGCCCAGCGTGCCGCTGTTGCGCAACATTCCCGCCAAGCAGGCGATGGAAATGCTGGTCACCGGGGAGTTCATCAGCGCGACGCAGGCCCTGGAGCGCGGCCTGATCAATCGTGCGGTTCCGCCCGACCGGCTCGACGCCGAGATCGAAAAGCTTGTTGCCAGCATCCTGGAAAAGCCGCGTGCCGCCGTTGCGATGGGCAAGGACCTGTTCTACCGCCAGCGCGAGATGGGAATCGAGGCCGCCTACCAGTTGGCCAACCAGACGATGGCCGTGAACATGATGAACGAATGCGCCCAGGAAGGATTCACCGCCTTCACTGAAAAGAGGCAACCCTCCTGGAAGCAATGACGGCCCCCACGGGGCATCGCAGGGACGGTCGGAGGCCGCCCGCACATGACTGAACTCGACTCCCTGGTCCGGTACCTGGGCCAACCCGGGTTGGCGCTGGAACTCGGCGTGCTGCTGGGCTGCCTGGTCGCGGCCTATCTGATCTGCTGGATCATCGGCCGCCGGCACGAGCCTGACTCCGTGTGGTTCGGCCGCGGCGTGGTGGATGGCCTGCTGTTCCCGCTGCTGGCGCTCGCGCTCACCTACGGCGCGACCTTGCTGCTGGCGCCGTCGCATCGGCTGTTGCTGCTCAAGATCGTGGTGCCGGTGCTGATCTCGCTGGCCGGCATCCGCTTCCTGGCGCGGGTATTGACGGTGGTATTTCCGCGCTCCGCCATGGCCCGCCTCGTCGAGCGCCTGTTCTCGTGGCTCGCCTGGATCGCCGCGGTACTTTGGATCGTGGGGCTGCTGCAGCCGGTGATGGACGAGATGGAGGCGATCCATTTCGCCTTCGGCAAATCCAAGGTCAGCCTGCTGAACATCGTGGAGGGGGTCCTGTCGTCGGGCGTGGTGCTGGTGGTGACGCTGTGGATCTCGGCGGTGCTGGAA
>JAAOZX010000119.1 GCA_012274225.1 Comamonadaceae bacterium
GGCTATGTGCGCGTCAACTCGCTGGGCACGCAGTGGTGCCACGGTGATTTCGTTGCGGTGGTGAGCAAAGGTGTCGACGGCATCGTGCTGCCCAAGGTCGAGAGTGCCAGCGATCTGAAGACGGCCGATCGGCTGTTGAAATCTCTGGAACGCGAGCGTGGACTGCCCGAGGGCGGCATCGACCTGATTCCGATCATCGAGACGGCGCTGGGCTTTTCCAACATCGGATCGATCGCCCGGGCCGGAACCCGCGCGCGACTCGACCACGAACGCCGTGCGGTACGGCAGCAATTCGGTCTCGTCGGCCGACCAGGTCAGTCCCACGTCGAGCGTGAAATCGCCGGCCCCGAACGCCAGGCGCCGCGCGCGGCGGGCCTCGAGCCGCCGATCGACACGGTGTGGGTCGCGCTCAAGGACAGCGACGGCTTTCGCCGCTCGGTGCAGCGGGCCAAGGACCTCGGTTTCCAGGGCAAGATGTGCATCCACCCCGACCAGGTGCCCGTGGTCAACGATTGCTTCTGCCCGGGCCAGGCCGAGTTGGCGCACGCCCGCCGTGTCATCGAGGGCTTCGCCGAAGCGGAGCGCAAGGGGCTGGCGGCGATCCAGGTCGACGGCCAGTTCGTCGACTATCCGATCGTCTATCTCGCGCAGCGGCTCATCGCTCGCGCCCAGGCCATCGAAGAGGCCGGCCAACGCCGCTGACCCATCACCCCCCAATCAGGACCTTCATGCCGAAAGAACTTGCCCTCCAGCCGCTCGACGACATCCGTGTCCTCGACGTATCGAGTTTTCTCGCCGGCCCCTTCTGCTCGACCCAGCTCGCCGAATTCGGCGCCGAAGTGTTGAAGGTGGAACTGCCCCGGGTTGGCGACCCGCTTCGCCGCTTCGGCACCATCACCGACAACGGCGACTCGCTGCCCTGGCTGTCCGAGTGCCGCAACAAGAAGTCGATCTCGCTGGACATGCGCACCCCCGATGGCGCGCGACTTCTCAAGCAACTGGCCGAAAAGGCCGACGTGATGGTCGAGAACTTCCAGCCGGGCACGCTGGAAAAGTGGGGACTCGGCTGGGACACCCTGAAAGAGATCAACCCGCGGCTGGTGATGGTGCGGATCTCGGGCTATGGCCAGACCGGCCCCTATCGCGACCGGCCCGGGTTCGGCCGCATCGGCAACGCGTTCGGCGGCCTGTCGTTCCTGGCCGGCTATCCGGACCGCCCGCCGGTGACACCGGGCTCGGCCACCATTCCCGACTACATGGCCGGTCTGTACGGCGCGCTGGGTGCCATGCTCGCATTGCGCGCGCGCGAGCGCACCGGCCGCGGCCAGATGATCGACATCGGCCTGTACGAGCCGATCTTCCGCATCCTCGACGAGCTCGCGCCGGCTTATGCCCTCAAGGGCAAGGTGCGTCAGCGGATGGGACCCGGCACGGTGAACGTGGTGCCGCACAGTCACTATCCCACCAAGGACGGGCGCTGGATTGCGATCGCCTGCACCAACGACAAGATCTACCAGCGGCTCGCGGTGGCGATGAAGGAGCCGCACATGGCCGAGCCCGGGAACTGGGGCACGCTGGCCCATCGCGAGCGCGACCGTGAAGCGGTCGACCAGCATGTCGGGGAATGGACGGCGAAATACGACCGGGCCGAGCTGCTGCGAATCTGCGAGGAATCGCAGGTGCCCTGCGGCCCGGTGTATTCCATCGACGAGATCTTCGAGGACCCGCAGTACGCCGCGCGCGGCAACATCCTGAAGATGAAGGACGAGCGCGTCGGCGAACTCTCTATTCCCAACCTGGTGCCGCTGCTTTCCGACACGCCGGGCAGTGTCCGCAGCCTGGGTCCGTCGCTGGGACAGCACAACGACGAGATCTACCAGGGCCTGCTCGGAATGTCCGCCGAGGAAATGCGCCAACTCGGCGCGGCCGGCGTCATCTGACCGACACGGGACCGGGAACAAGATGCCCATTACAGAGCTCCTGATCGGGGGACTGCTGCTCGGCGGCCTGTACGCGCTGATGGCCTGCGGCCTGAACCTCATCTTCGGCGTGATGCGGGTGATCAACTTTGCACACGGCGAGTTGATGGCCATCGGCGCGCTCAGCACCGTTTCGCTGGTCGCCGGCTATGCCTTTCCGTTCTGGCTGGCGCTGTTGCTGGTGCCGCTGCTCACTGCGGCGATCGGGCTGGTGATCCACCGCGTCGTGCTGCAGCGGCTGGCCCACGCGCCGATGATCATGTCCCTGCTGGCGACCTACGCCATCTCCACCATCCTGGTCAATCTCTCCATCCTCACCTGGGGCGGCGGCTATCGCGGCCTGCCAGGCGTCCTGGGCGGCTCGGTGCGGCTGGTGGGCGTCAACGTATCGGTCTCGCGGCTGGTGGCGTTCGCGGTGGCTCTGGGCGTGAGCCTGGGCGTGTGGTGGATGCTCGAAAAGACCCGGTTCGGCCGTGCCGTGCGCTCGGTGTCCCAGGCGCCGGAATTGGCCGAGATCTCCGGCATCTCGATCGAGCGGGTGCGCAATGCCACCTTTGCGCTGGGCGCCGGCATGGCCGGAATGGCCGGCGTGCTGATGGCGCCGACCTTCGCCTCCGATCCGCAGCTCGGCGCGCGCTTCCTGATCAAGGCCTTTGCCGTGATCATCGTCGGCGGCATGGGCAGCTATCCCGGCGCCATCGCGGCCGCGCTGTTGCTGGGCGTGATCGAGGTCATCGGCGGCTATTTCACC
>JAAOZX010000502.1 GCA_012274225.1 Comamonadaceae bacterium
GTGGCCATCCGGTCATGCCCTTGGTGCACCCGCCCACCCGATCAGGGCGCTCATGCCTTCGCCTCCTGCGCGGATGCGCCGGCCGCCTTGCGCGGCGTCCAGCCCTTGCGCAGTTCGTCGTTGTGCTCGCCCAGCAGCGGCGGCGCGGTGACCTCGAGCGCTCGCTCGCCGTTGAACGAGACCGGCGAGCGCACGGTGCGAAACTCCCCCATCACCGGATGCCGCGTTCCCACGAACAGCTCCAGGTGCCTGGCCTGCGGGTCGTTGGGCACTTCATCGGTGGCGTACATCGGCGCATACGGCACGTCCTGCGCCTCCAGGCGGCGGCACCATTCGGCGCGATCGCGCTCGATGAAGATGCCGGCCAGCACGTGCATCAGCGCTTCCTGGTGTTCCACCCGCGCCAGGCGGCTGGCAAAGCGTTCGTCCTGAAAGATGTCGCTGCGCTCCATCGCGGTGGCCAGGCCCTGCCAGAATTTTTCCGGCGAGGACATGTGCAGCGCGATCCACTTGCCATCGGCACACTCCAGCACATACGACTGCGACACGCTGGGCCGGCTGTAGGGCCCCATCACTTCCTGCGCCGAGAACAGGTGCTGGAAGGCGTCGAGGTTGAAGTGCGTCATGGCCTCGAACATCGAAACCTCGACCTTGCGGCCGACGCCGGTGGCGCTGCGCTCGAACAGCGCGCCGAGCACGCCGTAGGCGGCATAGAAGCCGGTCAGCGCGTCGGCTATGGCAGGCCCCACGACGCGCGGATTCTCGGGGTTGACCAGCAGGCGCAGGAAACCGCCGTAGGCCTGGGCCACGGTGTCATAGCTCGGCCGATGCGCATAGGGCCCCGTGGGGCCGAAGCCACTGATTGCGCAGTAGATCAGCCGGGGGTTGATCTTGCGGAGGCGCTCGTCGCCCGTGCCGATCTGCTCGGCGAAGCCGGGGCGGAAGTTCTGGATGTAGACGTCCGCCACCTTGATCAGGGCGTCGAACGCGGCCAGGTCATCGGCCTGCCTGGTGTCGAGCGCGATGCTGCGCTTGTTGCGGTTGTAGGTCTGGAAGTGCGGGCTGTACAGGCCGCCCTTGAAGGCGCGGAACGGATCGCCCGTGCCCGGCAACTCCACCTTCACCACGTCGGCGCCCATGTCGGCCAGCAGCATGCCGGCGGCCGGGCCGGTGATGAAGGTGCCGTGCTCGACCACGCGCACGTCCTTGAGCGGGCTGATCATGCAACTGCCTTACTGACGCCCGCCCCCGGCATGGCGCCGGTGTACTGCTGCTCGCGCGTGGCCTGGTACGCCAGCGCAAAGCCGATCGGGTCGTCGAGTTCTTCGGTCAGGTGGGCGATCAGGCTGGCCGTGCGCGCTAGCATGGGCACGCCTTTGAGCGCGTTGACCGGGAAGCCCACGCCCAGCAGCACCGAGGGAATGGCACCCGACACATTGAGCCGCAGGTCCTTGCCCACCACCTCGGGGATCACCTGCTCGACCAGCTTGGCGATCTCCACGTAGCGCTGGCCGCCGCCGGCGCGCGCCGAGACGTCGAACAGGGCCTGCACGCGCGGGTCGCGGCGCTTGTGCTCAGGATGGCCGTAGCCGGCGATGGCCTGCTTGCGCGCCCGCAGGTCGGCCACCACCGTGCGGGCGGCAGCCCGAAGGTCGCCGCCGTTGGCGGCGGCTTGCTTTTCCACCGCCAGGTACAGGCGGCCGGCCGTCTCGGAGGCGCCCAGGATCACCGAGCCGCAGCCCAGGATGCCGGCGGCCACCGCGCCCTGCATCGCGTCGGGTGCGGCGGCCATGGTCATGCGCGCTGCCTGCACGCTGGGCACCATGCCGTGCTCGGCGATCGCCACCAGTGTCGCATTGAGCACCGCGCTGGCCGCGGCATCGGCGCGCCGGCCGGTGACCAGCAGGAAGAAGTAGTCGCCGAAGTTGATCTGGCCGATCAGTTCTTCAGCCAGGTTCGCCCCCCGGACCACGATGCGGTATTCGTTGGACGTGCAGATGGCCGAGCGGGGCACGGTGACCTTGCCGATCTTCATTGTGGTTCTCCGGGAGGAATAAAGGGAAGGCTCGCCGCGCAGTTCAGGCGGCGGGCACCATGCGGAAGTCGTAGGCACAGTCGTACCAGGTCTTGGTGAGCACGCGGCCGTCGGGCGCGGTGCCCGGCGCATGCTTGCCGAACTTGACGATCAGGCTGTCGCGCACGCCGAAGACGGCGTCCGAGTCGATGTAGGGGCTGTCCGCATCAAACAGGTGGGTGATCAGCGGCTGGTGGCCCTTTGCATGCAGCATGGTGTGCATGTGGCCCGGCCGGTTGGGGTGGCGGCCCATGCCGCGCAGCATCTTGCCCACCGGGCCGTCGTCGGGCACCGGATAGTAGGTGGGCTTGATCGACCAGAAGCTGTAGCGGCCATCGGCATCGGTGTGAAAGCGCGCGCGCAGCTGCATTGGCGCATCAGGGCCTTTTTGCAGGTCGTAGAAGCCTTCGGCATCGCCGGACCACACATCCAGCGCCGCGTCGGCCACCGGCCTGCCGCCCAGGTCGGTCACGCGCCCGTGGTACCAGGCCGGCTCGCCCGGCGCGCCTTCGGCAATGTTCGCGCCGGCCGGCAGCACCGGCGCACCCTCCCAGTAGAAGGGGCCGAGCACCGTGGCCTCGGTGGGGACCGATTCGCCGGGCTTGGGCTGGTACCGGGCTGCGCCCCTGGCCTGGTCGATCGCCACCACCAGCATCGACAGGCCCAGCGTGTCGGACAGCAGGATGACCTCCTGGCGCTTTTCATCGCACATCTTGCCCACGTCGGTGAGGAACCGGATACCGGCCATCCATTCGTCGGGGGTCAGTTGCACCTCCTGCGCGAAGGCGTGGAGGTGCTGGATCAGGGCGGTCATCACCTCCTTGAAACGCGGGTTCGGGGCTTCGGCCATGCGGTCGATGACGGCTTGGGCGATGTCTTGCGCGGCGTATTGCGGCATGTGCTTGTCTCCTGTCGTTGCAGGCGGTCCGTGCGTGGCATGCATCGACCGATGAATCTTGTTGTCGGCGCAGTCTAAGGTTCGCTTCCATCAATCGGAAGTGACTTATTTCGACAGATATCATCGATACCATCAATGGTTCTGCCCCCCCCCCCGGGGAAACCCCATGGAACTGAGACACATGCGCTACTTCGAGGCGGTGGCCGAAACGCTGAACTTCACCCGCGCCGCCGAGCGACTCCACGTCACGCAGTCAACGCTGTCGCACCAGATCAGGCAGATGGAGGCGGAGCTCGGCGTGGTGTTGTTCGACCGCTCCGGCAAGAAGGTGCGCATGACCGAGGCCGGCGAGCTGCTGCGCAGCTACATGGCGCCGGCCCTGGCCCAGATCGACCGGGGCATGCAGGCCATGCGCAACCCGGGCGACGCGCCCATCAGCCACATCCGGCTGGGCACCACGCCCAGTTTCAACCGGCGCATGGTGCCGCTGTGCGTCTCAACGTTCCTGAACCAGCATCCGGGCCACGAGGTGACGGTGGAAGAGCTGTCGGCCGGCGCCATCGCCCGGGGCATCGCCAATTCCGAGCTCGACCTCGCCGTCTCCTACCAGCCGGCGCAGACCGGCGAACTGTGGTTCGAGCCGCTGTACCAGGAGGAGATGCGCCTGGTGGTGGGGGCCTCGCATCCGCTAGCGCGCCGGCGGCGGGTTCGGATGGTGGAACTACACCACCTGCGCATGGTGCTGCTGCCCGAGAGCTTCGCGACGCGGCAATTGCTGGAAGCGTGTTTCGAGGCGGCCGGCGCGGTGCCGCTGGTGGTGGCGCAGCTCAACTCGATCTCGCCGATGATCGAGCTGATTCGCCTGACGGACCTGGCGGGCATCATCACCGAGACCGCGGTACAACCGGCGGCCGACCTGCGCGTCATTCCGCTGGAGGATCCTACGCCGGTGCGCACGCCGGGCCTGCTGTGGCGCCGCGGCGCCAGCCGTTCCCCCACCATGCGGCAGATGGCCGACATCATCCGCCAGGCCGTGGGCGAGGCGGGCTAAGGCCGCTCAGAGGACCCGGCAGGCCTGCTCGAAGGACAGGCGCGGGTTGCGGTCGAACAGCTTGCTGTCGTCGCCGTAGCCCAGGTTGATCAGGAAGTTGGCCTGCCAGCGGCCGTCGGGAAAGAACTCGGCATTGACCTTGGCCAGGTCCACCCCGCTCATCGGGCCGCAGGCGAGGCCGAGGGCCCGCGCGGCGATGATGAAATAGGCTCCGCCCAGCGTGCTGTTGCGGTCGGCCGTGCCCGTCGCCAGCGCCGGGTTGGACTCGAAATTTTCCTTGGCGCCGGGACGGTGCCAGACCTGCGGCATGAACTCGTGAAAGCGCGTATCGGTGGCCACGATGACCGTCACCGGCGCGATACGGGTCTTGTCCACGTTGCCCGGCGACAGCGCCGGCACCAGCCGCTCGCGCGCGGCCGGCGTGGTGAGGAACACGTAGCGCGTGGGCTGGGTGTTCATCGAGGTCGGACCCATCTTGGCGATGTCGTAGACCTTGCGCAGGAGCGCCGCCTCGACCGGCTGGTCGGTGAAGCCGTTGGCGGTACGCGCCTTCAAGAACAGCTGGTCCAGGGACTCTTCGGAAATCTGCATGGCGATCCCGTCGGAAGATGATTGTTCGTGGGTGCAATTGTGCCGCTGCAAATGACTCTTCCGGGCAGCGGAAAGACACAAGGACACAAGGAGTGGAATCGCTGGGCCGCAATCGAACTACCGGAGCGTTCTCACCCACTCCGTCAGCCAAAACAAAAGCGCCCCGAAGGGGCGTCTTTGTTCCTACTGGCGGAA
>JAAOZX010000018.1 GCA_012274225.1 Comamonadaceae bacterium
CGGCCGGCCCGCCTACACCGACCAGAGCCTGGCGCGCGCCATCCGCGATGGCGTCGACCCAACCGGCCGGCGCCTCGACTACCTGATGCCGCGCTATCGACTCGGCGACCACGAACTGAAGTCGCTGGTCGCATACCTGCGCCAGCTCTCGACGCAGCCTTCGCCCGGCACCAGCGCCAAGGCCGTGGACTTCGCAACCGTCGTGGCGCCCGGCGTACCGCGCGAACGCAGCCGTGCGATGGTCGAGGTCCTGCAGGCCTGCGTCGACGACCACAACGCGGGGCGCCCGCCGAAGCGGGGCCGCAAGCTCCTGGGACCCGAAATAAGCTTGAGCGAGCAGCGCAAGTGGCGGCTGCACGTGTGGGAGCTGGAGGGCGGACCCGACACCTGGCAACGCCAGCTCGCCAGCCACGCAAGCCGGCAACCGGTGTTCGCGTTGGTCGGCGGGCTGGGCGGTGGCCAATGGGCTCCCGTCCATGAGTTCTGCGAGCGCGGCGCGCTGCCCTGCCTGTTTCCGCAGGTGGAGGTACCGGTGGCGGACGCCACCGCGTTCTACCCGTTGTACCTGAGCCAGAGCGTTCTGCTCGAAGCCGCGATCATCGGCCACGACCTGGCGCAGGAAGGCCGCGCGGCCAGGCGCGTCGTCCAGGTGCTGCGCACCGGCGACGAAGGGGCACACGCCGGTGCCGAGGCACTGCGCCGCAGCCTTGCGGAACGCGGTGTCCAGGAACAGGAGTTGCGGGTCGATGCATCGGCGCCGCTCGACGCCGGAACGCTCGAAGCGGCGGTCGGCGCCGATGCGCTGGTCCTGTGGCTGCGCGCGGATGATCTGAAGCGCCTGGAGCGCCTCGATCCGGTGCCGGCGCAGGTGTACCTGTCGGCAACGCTGATGGACTCGGGCGAGGCCGCTCTTCCCGCGGCATGGAAGGCGCATGCGCTCATGGCGTATCCCTTCGAGCTGCCCCAGAACCGCACCATGCGCATGGCGTCGGTGCATACGTGGCTGCGGGCGCACGGGATCTCACCGGCGCAGGAGCGCGTCCAGGCTGACGCCTATGTTGCCTGCGCGGCGCTTGGTGCCGGAATGAACGAAGTCGCGGATCACCTCCAGCGCGACTATCTGGTGGAGCGCCTCGAAACCATCATGGAGCGGGGCACGGTGACCGGCCTCTATCCGAGGCTGACGCTGGGGGTCGGACAGCGTTTCGCGTCGAAGACCGGCTACCTGGTGCGCTTCGAAGACGCCCAATCGGGCCAGTTGGTGCCCGTCGGCGAACGGATCGCTCCTTAGCTTCGTTGCCGCTCGGCATTGCACTGGGCGCCGATGTTCACAAAAGGTTCCCGGACGATTTGGCAGGCGGCATCGGCCTCGCGTTGATCAGCACGACGCCCAGCACGACCAGCATCAGGCCGCAGGTCTTGCCGGCACTCAGGGTGCCGCCCAGGCCGGGCAGCCATGCAGCGCAGAGGTAGACCAGCGGGTAGCTCAGGCTGAGCATCGAATAGGCCCGGTTGAGCGGCAGATGGCCCAGGGCACCGAGCCAGCACAGCAGCGATGCGGCATATCCGAATATGCCAAGCAACAGAACCGCCACGGCGAGCAGATCGAAAGCGCCACTCCCCGCCATGACCGGCAAGTCCTCGAGCCGGGGCAAACGCGTCATGCTCCAACGCATGGCCAGTTGCGCCGCGCTCACCAGCGCCACGCTGGCCAGGGCGTAAGCCAGGCCGCGCGCGCTCATGAGAAGAGGCCCATCAGGACCACTCCGGTGACGATCAGCGCAACTCCGAGCCAGTGCCGGCCGTCGGTGGCTTCCGCAAAAACGTACCGGGCGACCAGGGTGACCAGAACGAAATTGAGGCTCAGCATGGGATAGGCCACACCCACCTCCAACCGTTGCAACACCATCAGCCAGAGCAGCAGCGCAAGGCCCATGCTGGCCAACGCGACCCATAGCCAGGGCGAGCGCACTTTGCCACCCAGGCTGACCGGGCGACTGCGCCAACCGGACACTGCCAGTTTCTGGGCCACCTGGCCCAGGCTGGTCAGCAGGCACACCGCCGCGATCAGCAGCCACGTCATGGCGTCGTCGCCCGGGGGTAGAACACCAGGGCGAGCCGGTTGCGCAGGTCACGCAGCGCCGCGCCTTCCGGCAGCGCCGCCAGGTCGGGGTCGTCGGGGCCCGTAACGCGCAGGACCAGCGCTACGTTGCCGCGCCGGCGGGCGGACACGATCCAGGCGGCGATCTCGTCGCGAGACACGAACCGCCCGGTCCCGGCGGGCGTAGACAAGCCGTAGTCCATCTCCCCCTTGCCGGCGTAGAGGATGATGTCGGTCCGTCCCAGGGTCCAGGCCAGATTGGCGGACAGGCCGACGTCATTGCCCACCAGGATGTCCGCCTTGCGCAGGCCATCACGGTGCGCATCGATGAATGGCGATGGCTCCTTGGAGTTGATCTGGCTCTGCGTCAGCAGGATCGGCAGGCAGGCCCCCAACAGCCAGAGCGGCAGCGCCGACAGCTCCCAGTAGCGCAGTGGCCCGCGCCACTGTGCAAGTGCCACCAGCGACCAACCGAGGCTGATTGCCACGCCGACCCACCATGCGACCTGGTCCTCGGGTGCGAAGACTCCCCGCTGCCTGGCCATCAACAATCCGATCAGACCAATCGCCCCGATGACCGCGTTGATCCCAGCGTTGGTCTTGAGCCAGCCCACGAGGCCCCCATCGAGTTGCCCAGTCAGTGCGTGCGCGAACAACAGAGCCAGCGGGGTGAAGCACGGCAGGATGTAGGTTGGCAGCTTGCCGCGTGTCAAGCTGAAGAAGGCCAGCGGAAGCACCAGCCAGATCAGCAGGAAGCCGACCCGCGGGTCGCGCTTTTCCGTCCAGGCATGACGGAATGCGGGGACCAGAAATCCGAGCCACGGCAGGCAACCGAGCAGCAGTACCGGCAGATAGAACCAGAACGGCTCGCTGTGTTGGGCATCAGCGGCGGCGAACCGGCGAACGTGCTCGTTCCAGAAAAAGAAGTTCCAGAAATCGGGCGCCTGCTGGTGCACGGCCCAGGCCCAGGGCGCGGCGACCAGCACCGCCACCAGCACGGCGAGTGGCCCATAGCGAAACAGCTCGGCCAGGCGGCGCTGCCACAGCATGTACGGCCCTGCCACCAGAACGGGCAGCAACCACGCGATGAAGCCTTTGGTGAGGAAAGCCATACCGCAAGCCGCGCCCAGCAGCGCCCAGGCGCCCAGACGCCGGCGGGGCGTCGGCGAGGTGGTCGCCACATGGAAAGCCAGCAGCGCCAGGTTCAGCCAGAGGGTCAGTAGCGGGTCCAGCGTGATGTACAGCGCCAGTCCCGCGACCAGCGCACTCGACAGGTAGATGAGCGCCGCGATCCACGCCTTGCGCGCGTCCTGCCACATGAGCTGTGCCAGCACCCCCACCACCGCCGTGCTGAGGCCCGTCGCCAAGGCAACCGGCAAGCGGCCGGCGAACAGGTTCTCACCCAAGAGAGCCTGACTGAGCGCGGTGAACCAGTAGCCGCCTGCCGGCTTCTCGAAATAATTCAGGCCGAGCAGTTGTGGGACCACCCAATTCCCGCTCTCGGCCATTTCGCGCGCAATCTCGGCATAGCGCGATTCATCGGGTATCCACAGCGCGCGAAAGCCCAGCGGCAACAGGATGAACAGGAAGAAAAGGCCCAGCAGCTTCCACGGCCGGGCCAGGATCATGCTTGCACTCCCAGCCAGCCCTCGCGCCCGGGCAGTTCGCCGCGGCGCAACTGGCCGGCAGGTAAATCATCCAGGGCATCCGGCAGCAGGGACCCCAACGGTTTGAAACGGATGCCGCGCCCAGGCGCCTCCTTGAGCAGTCGGCGAAATTCTTCGGCCATGACAATTCCCTCGACTTCGGCGTGCACCGTGTACACATTGAGCGCGTCCTGACGGAAACGGCCCAGGATGAAATCGGTGAATGCGCTTGCGGCCAGCTTCGGACCGACGACCTCATCGTAGGTGGGCAGGTCCACCGGCACTTGCGCAGTGCCCAGGCGCCCGTCGGCCAGCCGCGGCCTGAACAGGGATAGTCCCCGGCAATCGCTGTTGTAGCGGAAGCCGAACGCCTCTTTGGCCTCGACGACTCTCTCGTCCGCGCGCCAGCCGGCCGCGGCCGAGCACTCGACCGGCGCCCCCAGGATGTCCTGCAGGGTCTTGACGCCGCGATCGATCTCCGCCGCGAGCCGGGCGCCACTCCACCGGCCGGCGTTGCGCTGCCAGGCGTGATGGTCCCAGGCGTGCAGGCCGACCTCGTGCCCACGCGAGCGGGCCTCCCGCATCAGGTGGCCGAACTCACGGCCGATGCGGCGGCCGGGCCAGGCGGTACCCGCCAGCAGGATGTCCCAACCGTACAGGCTGGCCGCTCGCGACCGAAACATCTTCCACAGGAACCGCGGCCGCACGAGCCGCCACAGATGGCGCCCCATGTTGTCTGGTCCGACCGAAAAGAAAAACGTCGCGCGGACTCCGGCCGCGTCCAGCGACTCGAGCAGCCGGGGCACGCCGTCGCGCGTGCCACGCCAGGTGTCCACATCGATACGCAGCCCGGCTTCAATCATCGCGCGCGGCGCGGACCGCTTCTTGCAGGAAGAAGTCCAGCGTCTTGCCGATGGTCGTGGGCATCGTGATCGTCGCTTCCCAGTCGAGGAGGCGCTTGGCATTCACGACGCTGGGCTTGCGGTTCGTGACGTCCTGGTAACCGGCGCCGTAGTAAGTCTGGCTTTCCATTTCCTGGAAGCCGGCGAAGGGCGGGAACTGACCGCGCAACGGATGACGCTCGAACTGCGCCAGCAATTCCTCCGCCATCTCCCGGATGCTCGCTTCATTGTTCGGGTTGCCGATGTTGATGATCTGGCCGTCGCAACGTCCGCCGCGGTCTTCGATGATGCGATACAGCGCCTCGATGCCATCGTCGACATCGGTGAAGCAGCGCTTCTGCGCGCCGCCGTCGACCAGATTGATGGGCGTGCCTTCCACCAGGTTGAGGATCAGCTGCGTGATCGCCCGCGAACTGCCGATGCGTGCCGAATCCAGGCGATCCAGCCGCGGCCCCATCCAGTTGAAGGGGCGGAACAGGGTGAACTTCAGGCCCTTCTGGCCATAGGCCCAGATCACCCGGTCGAGCAGCTGCTTGGAGGCCGAATAGATCCAGCGTTGCTTGTTGATCGGTCCGAGGACCAGGTTGGACCGGTCTTCGTCGAACAGCGCGTCGGTGCACATGCCGTAGACCTCGGAGGTGGACGGAAACACCAGGCGCTTGCCGTACTTGACACAGTAACGAATGATCTTGAGGTTTTCCTCGAAGTCCAGCTCGAACACGCGCAGGGGATTGCGGGTGTATTCGATGGGCGTCGCGATGGCCACCAGCGGCAGCACCACGTCGCACTTCTTGATGTGGTACTCGATCCATTCGGTGTGGATCGAAATGTCGCCCTCGACGAAATGGAAGTCGGGATGGCTCTTGAACCGCTCGATGGCGTCGGATCCGATGTCCAGGCCATACACGTCATATTGACCCGCTTTCAGCAGCCGCTCCGTGAGGTGGTTGCCGATGAATCCATTGGCTCCCAGGATCAGAACCCGCGCCTTGCGCGTTTGCTTGCCGGCGCTGCGATACAGCCGCAGCCCCTCGCTCAGCCCCATTTCGCGTGCCAGTTGCGCTCCCGCGAGATACAGCCCGGCATCGCCCTGCTGGCCGGCGACGACTTCCAGTGCCCCCGCGCCGCAAGCAATGCGCAGCGGTTGCGCGCTGATCACTGTCCCCGGCGGCTTGCAGTGAGTGACATCGAGAGCGGTAGCGGCCCAGACGACCAGCTTGCGATCGCCATGCCACGCGAATGCGCCGGGATAGGGCTGCGTCACCGCGCGGACCAGGTTGGCCAGCGCCGCCGCGGGCCGGCTCCAGTCCAGTTCGCCGTCCGCCGGCGTGCGCCGGCCGAAGTAACTGGCCTGCGTTTCGTCCTGGGGATGCTCCACCAGTTCCCCGCGCGCCAGCGGCGGCAGGCATTGCGCGAGCAGCGCACGCGCCGCCTCGCGAACCTTTCCGTGCAATGTCAGGGCCGTGTCGTCCGGCGCAATCGGCACGGCTCGCTGCGCCACGATGGGCCCGGCATCGGGACGCTCGACCATGCGGTGCAGCGTGACACCGGTTTCGCGCTCGCCGTTGACCAGCACCCAGTTGACCGGCGCGCGGCCCCGGTAGCGCGGCAACAACGACCCGTGCAGGTTGTAGGCACCCCGTCGGGCGCAACCGAGCACGTCGGCCGAGAGCAGTTTGCGGTAGTAGAAAGAGAAGATGAAGTCCGGGTCCAGGGCGCGGATGCGCTCCACCCACAGGGGATGGCCGGCATCCTGCGGGGCGTGGACCGGAATGCCGCGGTGGGCGCACAGCTGCGCGACGGAGGCATAGAAGTGGGTCTCCCCGGGATCGTCCGTGTGCGTGAACACAGCCTGGATCGAATAGCCGGCGTCGATGACGGCCTCGATGCCGGCACAGCCGATGTCATGATAGGCGAAGATGATGGTGTTTTTCATTGCAGGCGGATATCAGGCGAACTGACCGACGACGGCATGGCAGCAGCGGGGGAGCGGACGATCTGTTCGACAAAGAAGCGCGGATGGGCGCGCACGTCGTGGTAGACCCGCCCGAGGTACTCGCCGAGCAGACCGAGGCCGACAAACTGCGCACCGGTGAAGATGAACAGGACAGCGAAGAGGACGAAAACCCCCTGGGCCGCCCACTCGGGACCGTTGGCAAGGCGCAGCACCAGCAGCAGCACGCCGAAGGCAAAGCCGGTCAAGGCCATCCCAGCGCCGAACAGGCTGAGCAGCCGCAACGGCGCGGTGGACATGGTGGTGATCAGGTCGAACATCAGATTGATCAGCTTCATGAATCCGTACTTGGACTCGCCATGTTCGCGCGCCGCGTGACTCACCGGAATCTCGCAGGTGTACCGGGCGAAACTGTTGGCGAGGATCGGAATGAAGGTGCTGTGCTCGTGGCATTTCAGCATGGCGTCCACCACAACCCGCCGGTAGGCCCGCAGCATGCAGCCGTAGTCGGTCATGGCGACCCCGGTGGAGCGAAGCGCGGCGAGATTGATCAGCCTGGAAGGAAGCCGCCGCAGGGCCGAGTCCTGGCGCCGCTGGCGCACGGTGCCGACAACGTCGTAACCCTCGCAGGCAACGTTGACCAGGCCGGGGATCTCCTCGGGCGGGTTCTGCAGGTCGGCGTCCAGTGTGATCACGAGGTCGCCGGTGCACTGTTCGAAGCCGGCCATCACGGCCGCGTGCTGGCCGTAATTGCGGTTGAGGATCACCGCCACCACCGGGCTGCCCGGATCGGCCGCCGCCTCCCGCAGCAGCTCGGGCGACCGGTCGCGGCTGCCGTCGTCGACCAGGATGATCTCGAAGGAACACGGCAGCTGTTCACAGGCAGCGCGAGTGCGCAGCAGGAGTTCGGGCAGGCTGTCCTCTTCGTTGTAGACCGGGATCACCACGGACAACCGGTTGACGGTGTAGGGATTCATGCGTGCTCGGTCAGGACCGCCTCGATGGCCAAGGCCACCCGCTCGACACCCGCGAGGCCGAGGTCCGGAAACAGGGGAATGGAGCAGATCCGCTGCGAGTTCCACTCGCTGTCGGGCAGGCTCAAATCCGGCCAGCGCTGGCGATAGTACGGGTGCAGGTGGGTGGCGATGAAATGAATGCCGGTGCCGATGCCACGGGCCTTGAGCGCCTCCATGAAGGCGTCGCGATCGAGGCCGCAACGCCCTGGATCGATGCGCAAGATGAAGAGGTGCCAGGCGTGTTCCAAGGGATCCGCCGGCAACTGCAGCGGCAGAACCGGAAGGCCCTTGAGCCGTTCCAGATAGCACTGCGCGTATTCCCGCCGGCGCGCGTTGATCTCCTCGATGCGCTCGAGTTGGGCCAGTCCCAAAGCGGCGTGAAGGTCGGACAGGTTGTACTTGAAGCCGGGCTCGATGACTTGTGCCTGGGGCTTGCGGCCCAGGCTCGCGCGGTCGAACGCGTCCACCGCCAGGCCATGAAACTTCAGTCGTCGCACCCGCTCCGCCAGCGCCGCATCGTCGGTCACGAGCATCCCGCCTTCCGCGCAGGTGAG
>JAAOZX010000120.1 GCA_012274225.1 Comamonadaceae bacterium
CGTAGCGACCGGCCTTGAGCGGACCGATGAAGATCGTCGCCTTTGCGCCCGCAGGAATAACCTTCTCGCGGTTCAAAGAATGGCTCTCGAACTCCTCAGGCGTGTTGTCCTGGTTGTGCACGATCAGCTTGACGCGCTGTCCCACGGGCACCTTCAACTCAGCTGGCTCGAACCGGTGGTTATTGATGACAAGCTGCAGTTCCGTGTCTGCGGCCCGCGCGGCGCCGCACGACAGCACGACGCTGGCAGCAAGGAGGGCAATCCGGGAAATGAATCTGTGAGCTCGCATCGGCAGTTCCTTCAGAGGCTTTTAGGCGATTGATTTGTAGAATCGATGCTTAAATGTAATGCGACTGGTTCGCATTTGCAATATCAATCTTTCACCAGGCTCACGAGGCGGTTCGCAACTACGCCTCTGCTCGCGTGTGCTGGACTCGGTCGCGGTGTTGCCGATGCCATCCGGCCTGAATCGCGCCTCCGAGAGGTGATGTGCATGAGCAGCGAGGCTCGAGCCCCGGTGTTAGCGGCGGCGTAGATCCGCCGCTATTCGGCGGTGAGGACGCGGTTTTGCCGATCCCGGCCGGACGCCAGGCGTCAACAACAAGGGCCCCGATCAGGAGCCCTTGAGGTGGGTAATGACGGCGCGTTGGGTGTTCAGAACGGCGCGCCGGGATCGAACTCCGGCAGGTCTTGTTCGGGCCCGAGCTGATCGCGCCAGGCCTGCTGCACCTGCGGCCCGTAGACCACCCACAGCGCCTCGCGCAGGGTGTGCAGACACTCGAAGACGGCCAACGCCTGCTCAGGCGACCAATGCGTTGGCACCAGCGGCGTGACGGTGCTGGGCGCCGTCACGGCTTGCCCTTGCGAGGGCTGGCGCCGGGCTTGGCCGTGCGCTGCTTGACGCGGGCAGCCATGCGCTCCTCGGCTTCCTTGGCGCGGTAGGAACTGCCCTCGATGCGCACGACCTCGGCGCGGTGCATGAGGCGGTCGACGAGCGAGACGACGCAGGCCGCGTTGGGGAAGACCTCGCCCCATTGGGCGAACGCGCGGTTCGTGGTGATGACGGTGCTTTTTTGCTGATAGCGGCGGCTGACGAGCTCGAACAGCAGGTCGGCGTGGCGGTTCGAGTAGCTGAGGTAGCCAACCTCGTCGATCAGGAGGATGTCGGGCGCCGCGTAGTGACGCAGGCGTCGGCGAAGGGTCGAGTCGGAGTCGAGTGCCGCGAGGTCTCCGAGCAACTGACCCGCCGTGACGAACAGCGCCGTGTGCCCGGCCAGGATCGCCTGGTAGCCGAGGT
Source organism: Comamonadaceae bacterium (assembly GCA_012274225.1). GTDB lineage: Bacteria > Pseudomonadota > Gammaproteobacteria > Burkholderiales > Burkholderiaceae_C > Ramlibacter. The sequence goes on from JAAOZX010000120.1 coordinate 1,298, forward strand.
TGCACGCGCACATCGTCTTGCCCACGCCGTTGGGGCCCACGAGCACGACATTGCTCGCGTCGGCGAGGAACTGCAGCGTCATGAGGTCTTCGACGGCGGCGCGGTCGATCTGTTTGGGCCAACTCCAGTCGAAGTCGGCCAGCGGCTTGAAGCGGCCGATGTGGGCGTCGCGCACGCGGCGCTCGAGGCTGCGGCGGCTGCGCTCGTGCGCCTCCCAGCCCAGCCATTGCGCGACGCGGCGCACGGCCTCGGGCTCGGCCATCAGCTCGGGCCAATGGGCCAGTAGCCCGTGCAGGCGAAGGCTGGTGGCCTGCGTCCGCAGGTCGGCGGCGTTCATCGGGAAGTCACTCATCGCGGGGGTCTTCGTCGGTGGGAATGGTGGCCGGTGCGATGCAGTCGTCGACGCGCTCGGAGAGCCGGTCATAAGAGGCCAGCGCGTGCGAGCGCACGGGCGCGTCGCGGCGCGCTACAGATTCGCTCAGGTGCAGGGCGGTGGGCGGCGGCAGGCCCTGCGCCTCACGCGCGCGCTCGAGCGCGAGGCGCACCGCGTTCGGATGCGGCACACCCTGGGCGAGCGCCTGGCCGATGGCCGCCTCGAGCGCGTCGGCGCCGTAGCGATCCATCAGGCGCAGCAACGCTGCGGTGATCGCGCCGAGGTTGTCGCCGCGCTCGGCCGCACGCTTGAGCAGCGTCGCACTCGACGGCGCGGCGTGCGCGAGACGGTCAATGCCGCGATGCGCGTGGGCCTGGCGTTTGCGCTCAACCAATGCCGCGATGTGCGTGGCGTCCTCGATCTGCGCGCCGCTGTCGTAGCTACGAGCGTGGTTCGCGAGTTCAGTAGGGCCGTCGAAGACGCGCACGCGCTGCTCGCTGGCGACGACGCCGAGGGTGCGCCGCACGTGCGTGTGCGGCACCGTGTAGTCGTTCAGATCGAAGCGCACGTACGGTGTCTTGTTGACCTGCACCGCCACACGCTCGCCGATCGCGAACTCGCGCTCGGGCAGTGCCAGCAGGCTGAGGCGCTCGGCCGCGAACGCATCGCGCACGCTGAGCCGGCTGTCTTCGGGCCAGCGCCGATCCGAAGCCTGACCGAGGCACCAGGTGCGAGCCTGGGCGTTCAGGTCGGCCAGGTCGGTGAACTCGCGCGCTGCGAAGAAGGCATCGCGCACGTAACGGATCGCGCGCTCGACCCGACCCTTCTCGTTCCCCCGCGCCACCGCCACCGGGCGCGGTTCGAAGCGGTAGTGCGCCGCCAACGCCAGCAGTTCGGGGTTGAAGCGGATCGCGTCACCGTGGCGCTCGAGGACGGCACTCTTGAGGTTGTCGTAGAGCAGGACCCGGGCAACGCCGAGCGCAGCAAAGCCTTCGACGTGTCCGCGCAGGAAGCTGTCCATGCGGGCGTCGAGGAAGAAGCGAAGGAAGACGGCCCGCGAGTAGCTCAGCACCATCACGAAGGCCATCAGCGGGCGGCGCGCGCGGCCGACCTGCAAGTGGCCGAAGTGAGCCCAGTCGATCTGCGCCTGTTCGCCCGGCAGGGTGCGCAGGCGCAGGAAGGCCTCGGCTGCTGGGCGCGGGCGGATGCCGGCGATGACGTGGCGGAAGTGGTCAGCGCTGCCGCGGTAGCCGCGCTCGTTGACCATGACAAACAGTCGCGCGGCCGTGAGCGTGGGGAACTTGGCCAGCGTTGCCAGGATGAAGGGGCGGTACAGGTCAACGCGGCTCGGTCGCAGCGCCGCGACCGGTGCCACCACGCCCGCTTGCGCGAGCACGCGCCGCACGGTGTCGCGATGCACATGCAACTGCCGGGCAATGGTGCCGATGCGCCAATGCTCGGCTTGGTACAGCCGCAGGATCTGCGCGTTCAACTCGAAGGGGATGACCAACACGGACTCCTTCACGGACTGGGCTCGACGACACGCACAGGCCAGCGCGACACGCGGCCATGACGCAGGAAGCCTTGGCGCGTCCACGGCGTCAGCGACGTGGCGCAGCGCCGGCAACGCGCGGCGATCGGCGCGGACGCGGTGGCTTGCTCGCATGAAGGCAGTGGAGCATCCGGAGCGGGGATCGGGGAACCCTGGTGCGTCACGAAGTTGGTCGACGCCGCACCGTCAGGCTCGGGCTGAGCACACTGACGCAGGCGCCACCGCCGCGACCGTGCGGCGTGCACGAGACGCCCGGCACGGCTGCGTTGGTAGCGTTGCGCGGCCTCGCGCCGCGCGGCTTGGCGCGCTGCGCGCGAGCAGGCGCGGCCGCAGTAGCGCTGACCACGGTCGCAGCGGCTGCACAGCAGCACTTGCGCGCAGCACCGCGCGCACACAAACAGGCGGGCGGGATGCGCGGCCAGACGGTGGGCTCCTCGGGGGGCAAGCTCCCCGAGGTCGCCTCACCGAGCCGAAGCCACGCGCTGCGCTGGACGACGACGTCCGGCAATGCAACACTGGCGCCGCATTCGCTGTTGGCGTGTGTAGGGTACGGCGCGCGGTTGATGCTGCCAGGCTTTTTGCCGTCGCCGTACCCGCCTACATCAGGGCACGGCCTTCGTTCTACCGCAGATGGCCGTCCCCGACCAATACGGACTGTTCGCCCGCACTCTCGTGCCGCCTGGACGCCGGACGTCAAACGCCCCTCCCCAAACGACTTCGCCTGGGAGGCTGCCCTGCAGGGCAGCCTCC
>JAAOZX010000121.1 GCA_012274225.1 Comamonadaceae bacterium
CAGGCAGGAAACGATGGACGACGGATTGCTTTGGTCCTTGACCATGAATTCCATCACCCGCTGCGCTTGCACTTCACCGTGCTTGGCGCCGTAGGCCGGCAGCAATTCGCTGATCGACAGCAGCCCCTGCCAGCCAACCTGCGCCACCGCGGCCGACTGCGGCAGCAGCGAGGTCTGGTAGTTGACGTCGAGCATGCGGGCGGTGTTTTCGGCTCTCTCCGTATAACGTGACATCCAGAACAGGTGATCGGCGGTTCGCGAAAGCATGTCAGACCTCCAGAATCCAGGTGTCCTTGGTGCCCCCGCCCTGCGACGAATTCACCACCAGCGAGCCGTCCTTCAGCGCCACGCGCGTCAGCCCGCCGGGCACCATCTGCACGTCCTTGCCCGACAGCACGAACGGGCGCAGGTCGATGTGGCGCGGCGCGATGCCGCTTTCGACGAAGGTGGGGCAGCTCGACAGCGACAGCGTGGGTTGCGCGATGTAGCCGGACGGATTGGCCCGCACGGCCTTGCCGAAGTCTTCCAGTTCCTGCTGCGTGGCAGCAGGCCCGATCAGCATGCCGTAGCCGCCGGCCCCGTGGACCTCCTTGACCACGAGGTCCTTCAGATGCGCCAGCACGTAGCCCAGGTCGTCCGGGTTGCGGCACAGCCAGGTGGGCACATTCTTCAGGATCGGCTTCTCGCCCAGGTAGAACTCGATCATGTCCGGCACGTAGGGGTAGATCGACTTGTCGTCGGCCACGCCGGTGCCGACGGCATTGCAGATCGTCACGTTGCCGGCGCTGTAGGCGTCCAGCAGCCCGGCGCAGCCCAGCGTGGAGGTCGGGCGGAACACCGACGGATCCAGGAAGTCGTCGTCCACCCGGCGATAGATCACGTCGACCCGCTTCGGCCCCCGGGTGGTGCGCATGTAGACGTACCGGTCCTTGACGAACAGGTCCTGCCCTTCCACCAGCTCGATCCCCATCTGCTGGGCCAGGAACGCGTGCTCGAAGTAGGCGCTGTTGTACATGCCCGGCGTCAGCACCACCACCGTCGGGTCGGGCGCGCCGGGCTGCGCCGACGCGCGCAGGGTCTCCAGCAGCAGGTCGGGGTAATGCATCACGGGCGCCACCCGGTGCGCGCCGAACAGGTCCGGAAACAGCCGCATCATCATCTTGCGGTCTTCCAGCATGTAGCTCACGCCGCTGGGCACCCGCAGGTTGTCTTCGAGCACGTAGTACTCGCCCTCGCCCTGCTCGTTGGGCGCGCGGACGATGTCGATGCCGGAGACGTGCGAATAGATCCTGTGCGGCACGTACACACCCATCATTTCCTTGCGGAACTGGGCGTTGTTGAGGATCTGGTCGGGCGGGATGATGCCGGCGCGGATGATCTCCTGGTCGTGATAGACGTCGTGCAGGAACCGGTTGAGCGCGGTGACACGCTGGACCAGGCCGCGCTCCATGCTGGCCCATTCACCGGCGGGAATGATGCGGGGGATCAGGTCGAAGGGAATCAGCCTTTCGGTCCCGGCGCCGTCTTCGTCCTTGGCGCCATAGACGGCGAACGTGATGCCGACGCGGCGGAAGATCATTTCCGCCTCCTCGCGGCGCGCCCGCATCGCCTCCTGCGGCTGGCGCGCCAGCCATTGCGCATAACCGCGATAGTGCTCGCGCACGCCCTGGACCTGAACCTGGCCTTGCCCACCGGGCGACTGGCTTTGGAACTGGACCTGGCCCTTGGGCGGCCACTGGGCATACATCTCGTCGAACTTGTGCATGAACGCTTCTCCAAGTCACAGGATAGCAATGAATGTGCCCGGACGGTGGCCGACGCAGCGCGGACCGGCGAATCGATCGCGCTAAGGCGCGCGATGCTGCCAGTAGTGCGGCGCGCGGTCGCGCTGGCAAGCCACTTCGCCGGCGGCCTCCGACCGCCAGAGCGCCGCGCCGCAATGCGCCGAGTCGATCACCGCGATCCCGCGGTCGCTGTAGCGCTCCAGCACGCTGGCCGCGGGGTGGCCGAAGCGGTTGCGGTAGCCGGCCTGCACCAGCGCCAGCGCCGGCTGGACGGCGTCCAGGAAGCCCTCGCTGGAGGAGGTCTTGCTGCCGTGGTGCGGCACCAGCAGCACGTCCGCCCGAAGCTCCGCGGTGCCCGGCGCGGCGGGCGCCGCAGCCGCCACCATTCGCGCCTCCTGGGGCTGTTCGATGTCGCCGGCCAGCAATGCGGCGTGCGGTCCGTTCGAGACGCGCAACACGCAGGTCATGGCGTTGGGCTTGAGCGCGGCCTGGTAGTCGGCGCTGGCGGGATGCAGCATTTCGAAGTCCACCCCATCCCACTGCCAGCCCTGGCCCTGCGCGCAGCGCTCGGAGGCCCGCAGGACCTGCAGTTCATGGTTGGCGGCCAGCGAGCTGAGGAGCGCCGCCTGCGGCTGCATCGCCAGCACCGCGGCCGCCCCGCCGGTGTGATCGGTGTCGCTGTGACTCAGCAACAGGATGTCAACGCGTTCGTCGAGCGCCCGCAATAGCGGCACCAGCACGCGATGCCCGGCGTCGCTCTCGGGGCTGTAGCGCGGGCCGCTGTCGTACACCAGCGTGTGGGTGGCGGTGCGGACGATCACCGCGTTGCCCTGACCCACGTCCGCGGCCAGCAGATCGAACTGGCCCGGCGCCGGACGCGCCGCCTGCCACAGCAACACCGGCAGCAACAGCGGCACGCCGAGCGCCCGCATCGGCCAGGGCAGCCGCAGCGCCAGCAGCAGGCCACCGAGGACCCCGGCCGCCCCGGCCCATACCGGCGCCGCCGGCACCGAAACCGTGGCGAAAGGCAGTGCCGCGAGCCACTGCAAGTACGCCTGCAGTAATTGCGCCGCGCCACCGGCCAGGGTCCACAGGGCCGGCAGCGCCACTCCCGCCAACGCCAACGGGGTGATGACGAGCGTGACCCAGGGAATGGCCAGGGCGTTGGCCAGCAGGCCCACCACCGAAGCCTGGCCGAACAGCAACAAGGTCAACGGCGTGAGGGCCAGCGTGATGACCCACTGCTCGCGCAGCGCCCCAACCAGCAGGGCCGCGAGTGGCCGCAAGCGAGAGGATCCATCGGGGCCAGGGTCGGCGCGATCGTCGCGAACCGGTCCCGGATCGGCGGCGAACAGCACGCCCACGGCCACGAAGCTGAGCCAGAACCCCGCTTGCAGCAGGGCCCAGGGATCGATCGTCACCACCACCGCGCAGGCGAGCAGCCAGACCGACGGCCACGGCCAGCGCCGCCCCGAGAGGCGCAACAGGCCGACGGTCGCCAACATCCAGATCGTGCGCTGCGCCGGCACGCCCCAGCCGCTGAAGAGGGCATAGCCCGCCGCCAGCAGGACCCCACCCACCAGGGCCGCGTGCTGGGCCGGCCAGGCCAGGCACAGCCGCTCGCTGCGCCGCCACAGGGCGCCGACCAGCAGGGCCGCCAGCCAGGCGAACATGGTGATGTGCAGGCCCGATATGCTCATCAGATGCGCCACGCCGGTTGCCCGGAACACATCCCAGTCGCCACGCTCGATGGCGTTCTGGTCGCCCACGATCAGGGCCGCCAGCAAGCCGGCCGTCTGCCGATCGGCCACCCGCTCGAATACCGAATCGCGCACCGCATGACGGGCTCGCTCCACCGGATGCCGCCAGCTGTCCGAAAGCCGCTGCGGTTCCGGGTCACGCAGCCCGGCGCGAACATAGCCGGTAGCCTGCAGGCCCTGCTCCCACAGCCACAGCTCGTAGTCGAAGCCGTGGGGATTGCTGTTGCCGTGCGGCGCCTTCAGCCGCACGGTCATGCGCCAACGCTCGCCGGCGCGCAGGTCGGCCGGCTGGCGTTGCAGGTCGAAGCCGCCGCCGACCGCGGCCAGGGCGCCCCCATACCAACCCAGATACAGCTGCGGTACGGCGCGGACCGATATACCCGCGGCCGAGGCGGACTCCACCTCGAGCCGGAACCTCGCCCCGGTCTCGCCGCGCTGCGGCATGGCGGCCACGACCCCCATGACGACCAGGTCACGGCCCTCCAACGCCGGGTCCAGGCCGTGCGCGAGGAAGTGGGAAGCTCGCGCTCCGGTCAGGCCAAAGGCCAGGACCGTCGTTGCGAGCAGGGTCAGGGCGAGGCTCACCCCCGGCCCGACCCCCGCCCAGCGGGAGCATGAGTGCAGAGCCCGGGGCTGCATGCCCAAGGTGCAGACGGCGGCCAACAGGAGCAGACCGAGGGCGACCAGCGATGCATAGGCGCGCGGCTCCCAGAGCGCGGGCTGTTGCAGTTGCAGCGCCGGTCCGATCACCGCGCCCAGCAGGGCCGGTGACATCCAGCCGCCGCGCCGTGGGCGGTCATCGTGGGGCATGCCAGCAATTCAACGGCTGAGGCACGAGTCCTGCCGACCGGCGACCACCACCCGGCAGCAGGCCCCGCCCTTGCTAGTATCCGTTGCATGTCGATCCACGCCGCACTGAACCACGTCACCCACTATCGCTACGACCGTCCGGTGCAATTGGGCCCTCAAGTGGTGCGTTTGCGGCCCGCACCCCATTCGCGCAGCACCATATTGTCGTATTCGCTGAAGATCGAACCGGCGCGCCATTTCATCAACTGGCAACAGGACCCGTTCGCCAATTACCAGGCGCGGCTGGTCTTTCCGGACAAGACCAACGAATTCAAGGTGACGGTCGATCTGGTCGTGGAGATGGCGGTCTACAACCCGTTCGATTTCTTCCTGGAACCCGGGGCCGAGAATTTCCCGTTCCGTTACGAGCCGCTGGTGGCGCAGGAACTGGCGCCCTACCTGGCGGTGGAGCCGGAAACACCGCTGCTGCGCGAGTACCTGGCCAAGGTCGACCGCAAGCCGCAGCGCACCATCGACTTCCTGGTGGGAATCAACCAGAAGCTGCAGCAGGACATCCGCTACCTGATCCGGATGGAGCCGGGCGTGCAGACCCCCGAGCAGACGCTGGCCAACGCCAGCGGCTCCTGTCGCGACAGCGGCTGGCTGCTGGTGCAACTGCTGCGCCGCTGCGGCCTGGCGGCCCGCTTCGTGTCCGGCTACCTGATCCAGCTCACACCCGACGTGAAGTCGCTGGACGGTCCCAGCGGCACCAGCGTCGACTTCACCGACCTGCACGCCTGGTGCGAGGTGTACCTGCCCGGTGCCGGCTGGATCGGCCTGGACCCCACTTCCGGGTTGCTGGCGGGCGAGGGCCATATCCCGCTGGCCTGCACACCCCAGCCTTCGGGCGCGGCGCCGATCGAGGGCGCGGTCGATGAGGCCGAGGTTGAATTCAGCCATCACATGGTCGTCACGCGCATCCACGAGTCGCCGCGCGTCACCAAACCCTACACCGAGTCGCAATGGGCGCAGGTGCTGGCCCTGGGCGAGGCGGTGGACCGCGAGTTGCAGGCCGGCGACGTGCGCCTGACCATGGGCGGCGAGCCGACCTTCGTGGCGGTGGGCGACCGCGACGCCGCCGAATGG
>JAAOZX010000503.1 GCA_012274225.1 Comamonadaceae bacterium
CAAGTAAGCCGGGCTCGCGCTGGGCGTGAAGCGCACATCTGCCGCAGTGGGGCCCGGAAGTTCCCTGCCGGCCGGGCAAAGGCGCCAGTTATTACGCTGGCTCGGGCGCGCCGGCGCCGCGACCGCAATGGCTCTCGCATGCGCCGGTGCCGTGGCGCAGGCCCGGCCGCAGGGCGACGCCGTGCTGCCGACGGTCACAGTCACGGCCGCGCCGCATGACTCCGTGGAGAAGTCCTACCGGAAGATGGTCAAGGGCATGGACCTCTTCGAGAAGCTGCACGCCCTGGCCCCGGCCGCGTCGTTGCGCTTCAAGCTGTTGCCGCGCAAGCACGACACCGATATGAAGGGCATTGTGCTGGAAGTGCTCGGCGACAGCGTTGACATTCCGGTTCCCGTGGCACCCGACGGCACCTTCACGCTGGAACGCAATGCGCAGGCCCTCGCCGAGGACGCGGTGGTGACGCCCAACCGCAAATCGCGCAGCATGACCTGGCGCACCGAGATTCGCACGCCCGGCCTTCCGCCGGACACCCGGCGCCTGGGCGATCTGCGGCTGGAATGCGAAGTCGGCCTGGAGGCCGGACTGGTGTCCAACAACGCCACCTTGATCGGCCGTATTGCCGACACCCTGTCCGATGTGCTGGGCTATTGCCAACGCAAGGACGCACGCTATCTGTTCTTCGCCGAGCGCCCGCTGTTCGCCGTCAGGCTGGTGGCGGGCGCGCGCCGGGAGGTCCTGGCCATCGACAAGCTGTACGCCTCGGCGAGCGACGACCCGGGCCTGCAGCAGGACTTGCCCTATTGCGACTGCGAGGTGCTGGTCGATCGCACCTATTTCATGCCGCTGGGCGACCGCAGCTGGCCCGACGACACCCGGGTCGAATTCGAGTACATGGAAGACGATGCAGCCCAAGCCGGCACAGGTCCTGGTGCGCAGTAGCATTGCTGCCGCGTTCTGCGCGGGCCTCGCGGGGTGCGCGGGCGTCGGCGGCTATCCGGAGGCGTCGGACTCGGCTGCGATTGCACTGCGCGAGGGCGTTTTGACGCAAGCGGCAGCCGCTGCCATCGTGCCCGGCCAGAGCAAGGACTCGGTGCGGGCCGCACTCGGGCAGGCGAAAGAGATCAAGTTCGACAGCGGCTACGAGGTGTGGGTCTACCGCGGCCGGGAGTCGGCCGGGCGGTCGGACGCGCGGCCCGAATTCGTGATCCTGTTCGCGCCGTCCGGGCTGGTGAAGAAGACCCGCGTCCGCTCGCCCGACAGCGCCCCTGGACGGTAAGCTCCGGTCAGCCGTGGCGGTACCTTGGAAGCGACCGCCACCGGGCAATTGCAGGGAGCGGGCCAAAGCTGCGTACACTCTCTGTTACGGTCGCACCGACGACGGCGCTGCTTTGCAAAACAGACATAAAGAGAGACAGCCATTAGCCTAAGCTTGACGTTCCCCGAGTTCGCTCGAATTCAACGGATAAAGACCGGGACGGCGCCGCCCTTGAACCTGATCGTTGCCGCTGCGTCCCTGGCTGCACGCGGCTGGCCATCGAAATTGCTGCTGGTGCTGCTGGCCCTGGGCGCGGCCTTGCTCGCGGGATGCAGCGGCAGGGCCGAGGGCACCTCGCCCGCAGCCGATCAGGCCGCCTCGGCGCCGCGCCGCGCGGCCTCGGGACCATCGGTACCGGTCACCACCGTCATTGCGCGCCGCGAGGACTTTGCCGTCGTGCTGCAGGCTATCGGGGCCGCAGCGCCGGTCTCCAGTGTGGACGTGAAGGCGCAGGTCACGAGCGTGGTCACCCGGGCCCATGTGCAGGAAGGGCAGTTCGTGCGGGCCGGCGACCTGCTGTTCACGCTGGATTCGCGCAGCGACGAGGCCAACGTGGCCAAGATGCGTGCGCAGGTCGCCAAGGACGAAGCGGCGCTGGCGGATGCCCGGCGGCAACTGGCGCGCAGCCGCGAACTGCTGGCGCAGAATTTCGTTTCCCAGGGCGCGGTCGACGCCAACCAGACCACCGTCGAATCCCAGGAGGCCTCGGTCGAGGGCGACCGCGCCGCGCTGAAAGCGGCGCAGGTCGCCTTGTCCTATGCCCGGGTGACAGCGCCCAGCAGCGGCCGGGTGGGCGCGATCACCGTGTATCCCGGCACGGCCGTGCAGGCCAACCAGACCACGCTGGTCACGATCACCCAGCTCGACCCGATCGACGTGTCGTTCAGCCTGCCGCAGCGCTACCTGCCCAGCCTGCTCGCGGCCCTGAAGTCGGCCAATGCGCCTGTCATCGCGCGGCTGCCGGAGGGCGGCGCCGAGCTCAAGGGCCGGCTCCAGTTTGTCGACAACGCCATCGATCCCGCCACCGGCACCGTCAAGGCCAAGGCCCGCTTCGGGAACGGCGCCAGCCGGCTCTGGCCCGGCGCATTCGTGACCATCTCCATGCAGGCGGGAACGCTGGGCGATGCGGTCGTGATTCCGCAGGGGACCATCATTCAAAGCGTGCGCGGGGCCATCGTGTACGTGGTGGAGAACGACAAGGCCGTGATGCGTCCGGTCAAGGTGATCGAATCGCGCGGCGACGACGCCGCGGTGAGCGGCGTGCGCATGGGCGAGCGGGTGGTCCTGGACGGCCGGCAGAACCTGCGACCCGACTCGCCGGTTTTCGAGCGGGCGCAGGAGGGGGCCGGCCGGCCGGCCGCCGCGGCGTCGATGGGCGCGGGCTCCGCCTCCGCGGCACAAAGAGTGGACAGGCCGAGCCGGGCGCCTTAGCCATGAACCTGTCCGAGCTCTTTATCCGTCGTCCGGTGACGACGATTCTGCTCAATCTGGCGCTGGTGGTGGGCGGCGTGATCGGTTACCGCAACATCCCGGTGGCGGCGCTGCCGAGCTACGACACGCCGGTCATCAACGTATTCGCCGTGCTGCCCGGCGCCAACCCGGAGACGATGGCGACTTCGGTCGCCCTGCCGCTGGAAAAGCAGTTCCAGCAGATTCCTGCGTTGGCCCTGATCAGCTCGGTCAGTACCCTGGGCGTGACCTCGCTCACGCTGGAATTCGCGGAGGGCCGCAACATCGACGGCGCTGCGCTCGATGTCCAGGCCGCGTTGCTGCGCGCGCAACGGTCGCTGCCCACCGACATGACCCTGCCGCCGGCCTACCGCAAGGTCAACCCGGCCGACGCACCGGTGCTGCTGGTCGCGCTGACCTCGCCGTCGGTGGCGCCATCGGACCTGCAGGACTATGCGGAGCACCTGATCTCCCCGACCCTGTCGACCATCGACGGGGTGGCGCAGGTCAACGTCTTCGGCACCAAGCGCTTCGCCGTCCGGGTCCAGGTTCGCCCTGAGGCGCTGGCGGTTCGCAACATCAGCCTCGATGAGCTGTCCACGGCCCTGCGCCTGGCCAACGTCAACACGCCGGTGGGCACCCTCGACGGCAAGCGCCAGATGCTGACGCTGCAGGCCAACAAGCAATTGCGCAATGCGGCCGAGTTTGGCGAGCTGATCGTGGCCAACAAAGGTGGCAGCCCGGTGCGGCTCAAGGACATCGCCAACGTCGAGGACAGCGTCGAGACGCTCAAGACCTACGCCAACCTGAACGGGGAGCCGTCGATCACCCTGGCGATCCTGCGCCAGCCCGGCGCCAACACCGTGCGGGTGGTCGATGCCGTGAAGGCCACGTTGCCCACGCTCAGCGCGCAGATGCCGCAATCGGTCCACATGACGGCCGTCAACGACCGCTCGGTGTCGGTGCGCGAGGCCCTGCACGACGTCACCCTGACCCTGATGGGAACCATCGCGCTGGTGGTGCTGGTGATCTTCCTGTTCCTGCGGCGCTTCGTGGCGACCATGATCCCGACGCTGTCGCTGCCGGTGTCGCTGGTGGGGGCGGTGGCGCTTTTGTGGGGCCTGAACTACAGCCTGGACAACGTGTCGCTGCTGGGCCTGACGCTGGCCGTGGGCCTGGTGGTCGACGATGCCATCGTGATGCTGGAGAACATCATCCGCCACGTCGAGCACGGCGAACCGCCGTTCCAGGCGGCGCTGCGCGGCTCGCGCGAGGTGGGATTCACCATCATCTCGATCTCGACATCGCTGGTGGCGGTCTTCATCCCGATCTTCTTCATGCCCGGCGTGATCGGCCTGCTGTTCCACGAGTTCGCCGTGGTCGTCGGGTTGGCCATCCTGGTGTCGGCCTTCGTTTCGCTGACCCTGGTGCCAATGCTGGCCAGCCGCTTCCTCACCGACGAGGCGCACAAGAAGCGGCCCGGCCTGCTGGTGCGCGCGTTCGAGCGCGGCTTCGTGGCGATGCTGCGCTGGTACACCCGCAGCCTGGACCTTGCCCTGGCCCATCGCCGCACGGTGCTGGGGGTGGCGCTGCTGACCTTCGTGGCGACGGTGTTCCTGTTCATCGTCATCCCCAAGGGCTTCTTCCCGGAGGAAGACATCGGCCAGATCACCGTGAGCACGGAAGCCGCCGAGGACACTTCCTTCCCGGAAATGGTCCGGCTGCAGGAGCAGGCCGCCGCCATCATGCGCGCCGACCCCAACGTCGGCGCCGTGAGTTCCTTCAATGGCGGCAGCGGCGCGCAGAACACCGGCCGGATGTTCGTGACCTTGAAGCCGCGGGGCGAGCGAAAGCCGATGAAGCAGGTGATCGAGGGCCTGCGGCGCAAGCTGCGCGACGTGGCCGGCATCAGCGTCTTCATGCGGCCGATCCAGAACCTGCAGCTCGGCGGCCGGCCCAGCAAGGCGCAGTACCAGTACATCCTGCAAAGCGTGAGGGCCGACGAGCTCAACGAATGGGCGGTGAAGCTGCAGGACCGGCTGCGGCCGGACCCGCTGTTCCGCGACGTGACCAGCGACGCGCAATTGCGCGGGCTGCAGGCCCAGTTGAAGATCGACCGGGACCGCGCCAATTCGCTCGGGGTGTCGATCGACGCCATCCGAACGGCCTTGTACAGCGCGTTCGGCGAGCGCCAGATCTCGACCATCTACCTGCCCACGGACAGCTACCAGGTGATCATGGAAGTGACGCCCAGCGACAAGGAAGACGAAGGCGCGCTGGGCCGGATCTACGTGCGCTCCAGCTCGGGATCGCTGGTGCCGCTGTCGGCGTTCACCACCGTGACGCGGACCGTGGGCCCGACCTCGATCAACCACGTCGGCCAGTTGCAGGCCGTGACCGTGTCGTTCAACCTGGCGCCCGGCGCCGCCCTGGGCGAGGCGACGGCGCGGCTCGACCAGCTGCGCGAGGCGGTCGGCATGCCGGTGTCCATCATCACCAGCTACGGGGGCGACGCGGCGGTCTTCAAGAAGTCGCAGGGCAGCCAGGCGATCCTGATCGTCTCGGCGCTGCTGGTGATCTATGTGCTGCTAGGCGTGCTGTACGAAAGCTACATTCACCCGATCACCATCTTCGCCGGCCTGCCGTCCGCCGCGGTGGGCGCGCTGGGCACCCTGATGCTGTTCGGGCAGGACCTGACGCTGATCGCCACCATCGGCATCCTGCTCCTCATCGGCATCGTCAAGAAGAACGCGATCATGATGATCGACTTTGCCATCGACGCGCAGCGTCACGGCGGCATGACCGCGCCGCAAGCCATCCGGGAGGCCTGCATCCTGCGTTTCCGGCCCATCATGATGACCACCCTGGCGGCGCTGATGGGCGCTGCCGATCGCAGTGGGCATAGGCGCCGGTGCAGAACTGCGCCAGCCGCTGGGCCTGGCCGTGGTCGGCGGGCTCATCTTCTCGCAGGCGGTCACCCTGTACATCACGCCGGTGATCTACCTGGCGCTGGATCGCTTCAGCGGCACCGGGCCGGTGCTGACGGCGGAGAACCGGGCGGCCCCCGCCGGCGCCGTTGCAGCCGAGTAGCGCCCGGCGCGAACGCGCCGGACCTATGATGCGCGGATGCTGACCCTCTACTACGCGCGCGGCACCTGCGCACTGGCTTCCCATATGGCCCTGGAATATTCCGGCGCCGGCTATCGAACGGTGCGGCTCGATTTCAGCAAGAACGAACAGCGCTCACCCGGGTACCTGCGGCTCAACCCCAAGGGGCGGGTGCCGGCCCTGGTGACGGAGCGCGGCGTCCTCACCGAGACGCCGGCGCTGCTGCAGTTCATCGCCCAGAGTTTTCCGCAGGCGCAGCTGGCGCCGCTGGACGATGTCTTCGCTCTGGCGCGGGCCAACGAGTTCAACAGCTACCTGTGCTCCACGGTCCACATTGCCCACGCCCATCGCATGCGCGGCTACCGCTGGGCCGACGACGCGGCAGCGCACGAAGCCATGAAGAAGAAGGTGCCGCAGAACATCGGCGAGTGCTTCGAGCTGATCGAGCGCGAACTGCTCAAGGGGCCGTGGGTGCTGGGCGAGCGCTTCAGCACCTGCGACATGTATCTGTTCACCTCGGCGCAATGGCTGGAGGGCGATGGCGTCGACGTCGGCCGCTTTCCCAAGGTGGCCGATCTGCGCCAGCGCATGCTGGCCGATCCGGTCGTGGTCAAGGTGCTGGCCGCGCAGCAGGCCTAGGGACGGGGCCCGTTGTTTCGGGCGGGTGCTGCCCAGGGAGGACAGTCATGAAGTTGCTGCTGTGGACTTGGCTCCTGCTCGCAATATCCGCCGTCCAGGCCGCGACGCCGCATCTGGACCTGGAGCTGACCCTGGATCCCGGAACCCGGCACTTCCAGGCCAAGGCCGACCTGACGACCACGGGCCCATTGAACCTGCCGCTGGACCCGCTGTTCCACATCTCCCGCGTCACCACGCAGAAAGCAAAGAGCGGCGCGTCACGGCGCGTGACGATGACATATTCCGGTACGTTGCCGGCGCTTCCGGAGGGCGGGCCAGGACGTTCGCCCGATCCGGGCTCGCTGTTCGCTGCACCTGAAGGGAGCTTTCTAGCGGCCGGCTCAGGTTGGTATCCCGACCCCGGCGTTGCATTTACTTACCGCGTAACGATCTGGCTGCCGGCCGGGCAGAAAGCCGTCGCACCGGGCCGGCAGACCCGCTACCAGGAAAGCGGCTCGCGCTTCGTTGCCGAGTATGAATTCGACCAGCCCGCCGAAGGCATCTCGGTCATGGCGGGTCCCTATCAGGTGACGGAAAAATCCCTGCGGCTGAACGATGGCAAGGCCGTGAAGGTGCGGACCTGGTTTCACGCCGATCTGTCGGCGCTCGCGGCCGGCTATCTGCAGGACAGCGCGGGCTACATCCAACGCTACAGCCGACTCATCGGCGACTACCCGTTCGGCGAGTTCAACATCGTTGCCAGCCCCCTGTCGCATGGCCTGGGCATGCCCGGCGTGACGTACCTCGGGCGCGACGTCCTGCGCCTGCCGTTCATTCGCGGCACTTCATTGGGCCACGAGGTCTTGCACAACTGGTGGGGCAACGGTGTCTATCCCGATTGGTCGAAGGGCAACTGGTCCGAGGGATTGACCACGTTCATGGCCGACTATGCTTTCCGCGAGGACCGTTCCGCCGAGGCCGCACGCGAGATGCGGCTGGATTGGCTGCGCGACCTGACGGCGATCGCGCTGTCCGATGAGACCTCGCTCGCCGACTTCAAGTCGCGCCTCCATGGCATCTCCTCGGTCATCGGCTACGGCAAGTCAGCGATGGTCTTCCTGATGCTGCGCGATGAAATCGGCCGACCGGCATTCGACCAGGGCCTGCGGCTGTTCTGGCAACGCCATCGCTTCCGGTCGGCGAGCTGGAAAGACCTGGAGCAGGCGTTCGCCGCAACGAGCGGCCGCGACCTGTCGGGATTTTTCGGCCAATGGGTCCAGCGCTCGTCATCGCCTTCGCTGGCGCTCGCTGCGCCGGCGGCCGGAGGCGAAAAGGGCAGTTTCCGGCTTCTCCAGCAGGGCGACGTGTTCGATCTGTCGGTGCCGCTGCGCATCCGGCTGGCAGCCGGCGAAACCCGCGAGGCGAGGGTGCGCGTGCGCGACCGCGAGACCGTGATCGATGCGGCAGCGGTCGCCATTTCTCGCGACGCC
>JAAOZX010000504.1 GCA_012274225.1 Comamonadaceae bacterium
CCGCGCTGGCCTGGAGCTTTTACGTCAACGATTTTTCGGTCAAGTACGTGGCCGAACATTCCAATTCACTGCTGCCGACGATGTACCGGCTGGCGGCCCTGTGGGGCGGCCACGAGGGCTCTCTGCTGTTGTGGATCTTCATGCTCGGCGGCTGGACCTTTGCCGTGGCGCAGCGCTCGCGCTCGCTCGACGAGGCGATGGTGGCGCGGGTGCTCGGCGTGCTGGGGCTGGTGGCCACGGGCCTGTTGCTGTTCGTCCTGCTGACTTCGAATCCGTTCGAACGCCTGATCCCCGCCGCCGGGGACGGACGTGACCTCACCCCGCAGCTGCAGGACCCGGGCCTGATCTTTCATCCGCCGCTGCTGTACATGGGCTATGTGGGCTTCTCCGTCGCGTTCGCCTTTGCCATCGCGGCATTGCTGTCGGGACGCCTGGATGCCGCCTGGGCGCGCTGGTCGCGGCCCTGGACCACGCTGGCCTGGATGTTCCTCACGCTGGGCATCGGGCTGGGGTCGTGGTGGGCCTATTACACCCTGGGTTGGGGTGGCTGGTGGTTCTGGGACCCGGTGGAGAACGCCTCGTTCATGCCCTGGCTGATCGGCACCGCGCTGCTGCACTCGCTGGCAGTGACGGAAAAGCGCGGCAGTTTCAAGAGCTGGACCGTCCTGCTGGCGATCGGCGCGTTCTCGCTGTCGCTGCTGGGCACCTTCCTGGTCCGCTCCGGCGTGCTGACCTCGGTCCACGCCTTCGCTACCGACCCGCGACGCGGCATCTTCATCCTGGTGCTGCTGGCCCTGGTGATCGGCTCGTCGCTGGCGCTCTATGCCTGGCGTGCCCCCAAGGTCGCCCTGGGCGGCTCGTTCGGACTGGTGTCGCGCGAAGCACTGCTGCTGGTTGGCAACGTGCTGCTGGTGGTGGCTTGCGCCTCGGTGTTGCTGGGCACCCTGTACCCGCTGCTGGTCGATGCGCTGGGCCTGGGCAAGATCTCGGTGGGCCCGCCGTACTTCAACACCGTATTTGTGCCGGTGATGGCGCCGGTGCTGCTGCTGATGGCCGTGGTGCCGCTGGCGCGCTGGAAGAACGCTGCTTTCCGCGACATGCTGTCCCGCCTGTGGCTCCCGGCTGGCGTGGCGGTTGCCGCCGGCATCATCGTGCCCTGGCTCGCGGGCGGCTGGACCTGGCTGACTGCCGTGGGCGTCATGCTGGCGGCCTGGGTCTCGGTCTCCACGGTGACGCAGATCGTGCGGCGCCTGAAGACCGGCACGCCGCCGCTGTCGTTCTGGGGCATGCACCTGGGCCATTTCGGCATCGCTGTGTTCGTCATCGGCGTCACCATGGTCGGCGGCTTCCAGGAAGAAAAGGACGTGCGCATGGAACCCGGCGACACCACCACGGTGGGCGGACACGAATTCAAGTTCATGGGCGTACGCGAGGTCCCGGGGCCGAATTACACGGCTGCCCGCGGCGAGTTCCAGGTGAGCCAGAACGGCCGCCCGGGACGCACCCTGTTTCCCGAAAAGCGCACCTACAAATCGTCGACGATGCCCATGACCAATGCCGCGATCGACGCCGGCTTTACCCGTGACGTGTACGTGTCACTCGGCGAGCCTCTGGAGGGCAAGGCCTGGGCCGTGCGGGTCTACTACAAGCCATTTGTCGACTGGATCTGGGCCGGCTGCCTGTTCATGGCGCTGGGGGGGCTGTTCGCGCTGGCGGACCGGCGCTACCGGCTGCAGGTGAAGTCACGCGAAACCGTGGCCGGATTGCAGGGGGCCGCGACATGAAGGCGCGTTTCCTGATTCCTCTGGCGCTGTTCGCGGTGCTGGTCGGATTCCTGATCGTCGGTCTGCAGCACGACCCGCGCGAGATCCCGTCGCCGCTGGTGCAAAAGCCGGCGCCGGCGTTCAATGTGACCCAGTTGGTGGCGGCCGACAAGAATTTCTCGCCGGCCGACATGAAGGGCCAGGTCTGGATGCTGAACGTCTGGGCCTCATGGTGCGTGGCCTGCCGCGAGGAGCACCCGCTGCTGGTGCAGCTGAAAGGCGCCAAGATCGTGCCGGTAGTCGGGCTGGACTACAAGGACCAGCGTCCGGTCGCCCTCAAGTTCCTCAGCCAGAACGGCGACCCCTACGACCTGTCGGCGTTCGACGGCGACGGCCGCGTGGGCATCGATTACGGCGTCTACGGCGTGCCGGAGACCTTCATCATCGACAAGAACGGCGTCATCCGGCACAAGCAGATCGGCCCGATCACGCCGGAATCGCTCGAGAAGACGATCCTGCCGCTGATCGAGAAGCTGAAGCAGTCATGAAGCGCGTGATCGCATTGCTGCTGCTGGCGCTCGCCCTGGGCGGGGCGTGGGCCCGGGATGCCGCGCCACTGGCCGAGGACCCGGCCGTCGAGCAACGCATGCTCTCCATCTCCGAGGAAATGCGCTGCCTGGTCTGCCAGAATGAATCGCTTGCGGCGTCGCGCGCCGACCTGGCGCTGGACCTGCGCCGCGAATTGCGAACCCTGATCAAGCAGGGCAAGACCGACGCCGAGATCCGCGAGTTCATGGTCAGTCGTTACGGCGACTTCGTGCTGTACCGGCCGCGGGTGAGTCCCACCACGTATTTGCTATGGGGCGGGCCGTTCCTGTTGATGATCGTTGCCGTCGTCGTCCTGATGATCTATCTGCGCCGCCGCAATCGGGCCGTGGCGGGTGAAGCCCAATTGTCGGAAGCAGAAACCCGACGCGCCGACGCGCTGCTGAAGGAAGAG
>JAAOZX010000019.1 GCA_012274225.1 Comamonadaceae bacterium
GACACGGCCCATCATGTACGCGGTGTTGTCGCCCAGGTAGCGCGCCACGTAGCCATGCGCGGCCTCATGGATCGTGATGGCAAAGAGCACCGGCAGGGCGTAGATCAGGACGGTTTGAACGAGGTTGTTGATATCCACGGGGCGGATTGTCTCAGACCCGAGGATTCAACTGCCGACCGCGGGTTCCCGCGGCGACCCCGGACACCGAGCCATCGCACCGACCCGCCGTCGCACGGCGGCCTGGCCGCCGATTCCCGTGGTCAGCGGCAAGACCTTGCGGTCGATGTCATCCGTTGGCGGACACTGTCATCCGGTAATTCCGTTCCAGGCCAAAGCCGGTTCAAGACTACCTGCCATCATCGAATTGCTTGCCGTCGTCCCTAGCCAGGCACTTGCCTTTCAGCAGGCCCTTGGCACCCACCTCCGCCAGATCGATGACCTCATCGACGGCTTTCACGTCATTCTTGACGGCCGTGACCGATTTCTCATTGCCGACATGCCCATTGAACACCACCAGTTCGGGGTGGTCGAATGGCGCCTGGCTGCAGGCCACACGCTGGTCAGTGAGTGCGGTGCGAAGAAAGGCCACCAGGTCGTCCTTTTCCTGCTTCGTCAGTCCCAACGGGCGGACTGCCGGATGCACATTGGAGTTGCCGCCATCGGGTGCGACGGCACCGGAAAGCCCGGACGAGTCGTTGCCGTCGGGTCCGCGCCGGTCGCCGCCACGGTCATAGAACTCCACCACCTGCTCCAGTGTGTTGCGGCTGCCGTTGTGAAAGTACGGTGCAGTCAATGAAACATTGCGCAGCCCGGGCGTCTTGAAAGCTCCGTCAACGCCAACCCGTGACATGCTGGCTGAAGGAGGTGTCGAACAATCGGACGCATCGGCCTTGACCAGGAAGAGGCAGGGGCTCACCAGGAACAGGTCGGGCGACGGCTTGCCGCGCAGGTGGCCAAGCCATTGACGTGAATAGGAGAGCGGGTTGCCAAAGGGATCCAGGCCGCCCAGGCCGATATCGTCCGAGCTTGGACGCACCCCGGTGTTGTAGAACCCGGTGTCGTACAGTGCGATCTGCCCTCCGTTCACGAACATCTGTTCCAGCAGATTGATCTCGCCGGTGTTGGGTTGAAGCGTCGAGGCCGCCACCGTGAACTCGGCTCCCCGGTGGCACGAATTGCAAAGTGCCTTGGGTCCCCTGAACACAGCCAGCCCGCTCAGTTCCTGCTTGGACAGGGCCTTGGGGTCTGGCGGAGTCCCGGCCCATCCGACAAAGCGGTCGAACGGCGTGTCATCGGACACCAGCGTCGCTTCGTACGCCATGATGGCAAGTCCCCAGAACATGGAGAAGTTGTTCTCCATTTGGCTGTAACCGCCATATGTGCCGGTCGCGTTCCACCAATCGGCATTGAACGCCGCCTGGATCATCTGCTGATAGGTCGCGATCGTGCCGACGCCCTGCGGGTCGCGGTAGGGCCCCAGCACCGCATCCTCGGGGTGCACGCGCTGCGTCGACAAGGCCTTCAAGGGCAGCATTTTTCGCCCCAGCTGCTGGAACGTCTTGTTGGCGCAGGACATCTCGAAGTCGCTCAACGCCGGGCCCACCGCCTGCGAAGCCAGGCTGGCATTGGGAAGCGCCATCGCTACCGGTGCCGCCGTCCCATCCGCCTGTGTCTGCAACACCGTGGCAGAGGGATCGCGGCTTCCGAAGGGATTGTTGCCGTTGAAGATGTTGTTGGCGCGGCCATCCCAGAAATTGCGGAAATTGAAGACCGCGTTGATCACGGAGGGGGTGTTGCGCGGTGCGACGCGACGGGTCAGGGTGCCGTGCACGCTGAATTCGTCGATCGGTCGATTGCCGCACTTCTCGTTGGCCCCGGACTGGCTTTGAAAGGGTCCGGCAAAAGTTCCTTGGGACGACACCACATCATTGCTCTGGAACACGATGGCCGAGTTGCGATCTTTCGGATCCTTCAACTGGTAGAACGGGAAATCCTTGGCCTTGAGCGTGTAGTTGGGCCCGCCGCCGCCGGTGGCCGTGGGGTTGAAGAGGTTGTCGCTCACCACGCCCCGTTGGCCGGGATTGAGCTGATTCTTGAGCCGGTTGTCGGCGCCCGCGGAGAAGTGGCAACTGGCACAGGCCTGGCCATCGCTGCCAACCTTCGCATCCCAGAACAGCGCTTTGCCCAGAGCAACCATCGCAGCTTTGTTGCTCACATATCGCTCCAGACCGTACACCGGCGGAATTCCCACTGTCTTGAGTGCCTTCAGCGGCCTGGAAAGATCGATCAGTCCGATGTGTGCATTGATTGCGGGCTTCCCGGTACTGACCGGCGCGACGCCGCCCAGCGTCACCATCAAGTCGCCCGAACGGGCAACCTCGGGTTGACCCAGCGTCATGCCGTCGGGACCGCCCCTGACTGCGTCCACCGAGACGCTGACGAATTGTCGACCCAGGGCATCGAACATCAAGCCGTCGAAGGACGGATTGCCCGGCAAGGGCTGCGTGGGTTCGATGGCGATGACAAAGTTGGTCGCCTTCTTGGGACCCGGAGGCGGTATGGCGTCGGGCTCTTCAGCCAGGTCGGCAATGCCGGCCCGGCCCGGACCCCTCGCGCCAACTGCTGGGCACACCAGGGCCGCGACCAATGCCAGGACGACGGCGCGCTGCCATGTCCGCATCGGCCTGACGGGCCCTGGCTGGTCCTGTTCGACCCCCGATCGGGGGAATTGCTGGGTCTGTTTCATGGCGTTCTGCCCGGTTACAGACAGGTGACGCGCTTGCCAGGCACGCAAGTGAGGACGGTGATACTGGTGGTGGCATTGGTGCCGCCCATGCTGGAATGCACCGATATCAGGGTGGGAGGCACCAGGGTCGGGTTCTTCTTTCCATTCTGGCCCGCAGGATTGACGATGAATCCGGTAGCGAGCAATTGCCAGCAAGGAGCCGCCGAGGGACAGACGGCTGGCGTCGAGGGCGTATTGGACACCTGCACCATCCTGGCATTGATCGGATTGGTGGTGCTGCCAGGCACGCCCGCAAGCAGCGTGTCGTTGGAAAAGGTCGCCATCATGAACATGCCACGCGGTGCGGGCGTCTTCGACGACGTCACGACGAAGTTGACTTTGCCCTTGCCCTGGCGGTTGTCCCAGGTCGCCGTCGTGATCGTCAGGAGATCGGGCGTGCCGATCACACCCGGGAAGGGACGTGGCGCTGCGACCGCTTTGACCGACGGGCAAAGCGTCGTGTAGAAAATCGGGTCGCCCATCGGCGCGGCCCAGGGCGCGGGATCGAGTTGACCCACCACCGGCGAACTGGTGCCTGGCCCATCCAGCGGCCCCGAGCCACAGAACAGGAAGGGCAGGTCCTGGAAGTTGTTGGGAACGAGCGCGTCTCCAAGATTCAGATTCTCGGCAAAGATGAACTCGAAGTTGGGCAACAGGTATTGCCCTGCGATCAATCCGTTCGCCACCGGCGTTTGGGGTCCCGCGCCGTCCAGGGTGCACCACGACCCAGGTCCCGAGGTGTTGGCGCACATGGTGCGGTTGACGGCCCGGTAGTTGCGCGTCGGAGGTGCAAATGCGCCGTTGTTGTTGACGGGCGTGCGGAAGCGTCCCAGCACGGGGTTGGCAATCGGGCTCTGCACGCCGAGCGGACGGTCCGTGACGACGCCGGTGACCGGGTCCTGGTCGAGCGCGAACAGGTCCACCAGACCCGCAACGTCGGTGGTGAATCCCACGAACTTGACGCGGCCGGTGGCCTCCTGATTCAGGCCGGCGACAGGCAGCGCATCGGTGCCTGCAAGAACCATTTCAACAAACGTGTAGGCCGGTGGCGTGTACGGTTGGGTGTAGATGCCCAGATTGGCAAGTACGGTGTGAGCCGAAACATAAGTACCGGCGGCGTCTGCCTTGAGGGTCCCCTGGAAGGTGATGTTGTCGCCGATTTCGAAGGGCGCCTGCTTGGTCGGGTCGGTCGGGCAAAGCGGGTCGGAACCCGGGCAGGTCCCCACGACCCCGGCAGGCGGCTTCGCTTTGGGCGGGTCCATCACGTACGTCATGCAGTAACCCATGAACGGCACGGCAAACGCCGGAAGGCCCGTGACTTGCGCGTAGCTCTTGCAGTACGGCGCAATGGGCCGGTTGGACTGGGGACACTCCGGATCCACGACGCCCGCAATGAAGGGATTCACGCGAGGAATGCACATCGGATAGCCGGTGGACGCGTGCACGGTCGGGTTGTCGGTGTCCGGCGTGAAGCGCGGGTCGAAGCCAGCCTCTTCGATGCAATTGGGCTTGCCGGCGCATCCGCCAATGGGCGCATGACTCTTGCCGAAGCGACCGATCGCGTCGTTGAGGCGAACACGGGTCGTGCCGGGTGGATTCGGGCTCGGGCAGCCGTAGGGGGCCACGCTGGGGTCGACCGGGGTCCCGCCCACCTGCAATTCGCCGGTGTTGTAGTCGATGCAGCTGATCATGCCCTGCCCCGAATTCAGGGCCTGCTGCGAAATGAATACCAGGCCGGCGATGTACTGGCCGTTGACCACATTGCCCACCACGTGAATCTCATAGGAGGGCAGCGATGCGCTGTAGCGGGGGGCTGCGCCGCCGGTGGCGTCGGGAAGCGGCATGGTGAGCAAGCCGGGCTGCGCCGCGGGTACCGTGGCCCCCGCGGTGGAGCCGATCAGGTCCATCAGCGCAAGTCCCGTTTGATTGTTCGGCGTGATGTCCGGCGCGAACAGTCCGCTGCCGGGCTTGAACAGATCCGCGTAAGACATCGTGAACGCGGGCATCTGCAAGATCGTGTTGCAGGGAATGATCACCAGCTGACCATTGAGCGTCACGGTGCCGCCCGCCAGCCGGGGATGGGCCGGCGTGCAGATGGAATGGGTCACGTCGAGCGTGGCTTCCTGAATGAACCCGGTGATGTCGAACCCGGTCGGAACGATCGGCACCGCCGGGATCACCGGTGCGATGAACGGATCCGATTGCGCCCGCGCGGAGCCTGCTGCGCCCAGCAGCATGGCACTGGCCAGCACGGCTGCAATGGGTAGCCGAAGCAGGCTAGGCCGCTTTAGCGATGGTGTACGGTCGCAAGCGACCCCGCCCGCCGTGTCCGGCGAGCCATTTTGTTTGTGTTGCACGATCAGCCCCTTCGAATCAGCTGTATCCGGATGCAACGACCGTGCCATCGCCATCGCGATCGCGCGCGACGGTGGGCAGATTCGGCTTCAAGCGACCAAAAATCCAGGGGGCCAGAATGGGTCCAGAACGACCAGACCCCAGGATTGGGTACCCAAATTTGGGGATCTTCGTCCCCTACATCGGGATCGAAGCGGTTCGACTTGGCAGGACCGCCGGCCCTGCCGACAAAGGGTTCGGGTTACAAACCGAGGGCCGCGAGGTCGCCGCGGCCTTGCCGTATCACCACGGCCTCGCCGCCGGTAGCCATCGCGGTCAGGTCGATCACCGTGGTGGGTTGCGAGGGGCAGGCGCCGGAATCGATCACACCGGCAATCTGGTGCTCGAAGCGGCCGCGGATGTCCTGCGCGTCGTTCAGCGGTTCGGATTCGCGCGGTGGAATCAGCGTGGTGGCCAGCAGCGGTCCCCCGTGCAGTGCCAGCAATTGCTGCAGCACCCGGTGATCGGGCACCCGCAGGCCAACGGTCTTGCGCTGCGGATGGCTGATACGGCGCGGCACTTCGCGGGTGGCATCCAGGATGAAGGTGTAGGCGCCGGGCGTGCCGTTCTTGAGCAGCCGGTATTGGCGGTTGTCCACCCGGGCATAGGTGGCCAGCTCGCTCAGGTCGCGGCACAGCATGGTGAGAAGGTGCTTCTCGTCCACGCCGCGAATCTGGCGCAGGCGGTCGGCCGCCGCCTTGTCGTCCAGGTGGCAGGCCAGCGCATAGCTCGAGTCGGTGGGCACGGCGACCACACCGCCTTGCTCGAGCAGCGCAACGGCCTGCCGCAACAGCCGGGGCTGCGGATTGTCGGGGTGGACGTCGAAGTACTGGGCCATTTGAAGTGGATGTTCAGGCTTCCACCGGCTCCATGGCCAGACGGGTTTCGCGCAGCGTCAGCCAGGCACCGCCGGCGCCGCAGACGGCGATGGTCACGATGCCGATCAGGGACCAGGCGTCCGGCACATGCGAGAACACCAGCCAGCCGCCCAGCATGGCGAAGGCGATCTGGGCATAGAGGTAGGGCGTCAAGGTGGCTGCGGGCGCGCGCTGGTAGGCCAGGATCAGGAAGAAGTGTCCGATCGCGCCCATGAGGCCCATGAAGCACAGCGCCAGCCAAAGCCACCAGTGCGGCAGCGTGGTCCAGACGAACGGCAGGCCCAGCGTAGCCAGCAAGGTGCCGACCCACCCGGTGTAAAGGTGCATGGTGACCGGGTCTTCGGTGCGCGCCATCTTGCTGGTGAGCACCTGGAACCAGGCGTTGCTGACGACCACACCCAGCGGCAGGAGGCTGGCCCACTGAAACGCGTCGCCGCCCGGTCGGATGATCACCAGCGTGCCGGCAAAGCCGCCCACAACCAGGATCCAGCGCAGCGGCGAAACGTGTTCCTTCAGCAGGGTCGCGGCCAGCACGGTGATGGCCAGCGGCGCGATCATCATGATGGCCGTGAACTCGCCCACCGGCATGTACTTCAGGCTGGCGAAGGCCAGCAGGCTGCTGGTGAGCAGCAGCGCGCCGCGCAGCCACTGGAACCGCGGATTGCGGGTGCGCATCACCGACATGCCGCGCTGGGGCAGCACGGTGGCGGTGGTCAGGAATGCCTGGAACGCATAGCGGCACCACAGCGCCATCAGCAGCGGCACCGAGGTGCTGACGAACTTGGTGGTGGTATCGAGCGCGCCGAAGCAGGCCACCGCGCCGACCGCCAGCGCGACGCCGGCCATTGCACGGGGGCGCAGGCTCACAGGATGCGGTCGGCCAGCACGTCCCAGACCGGCGTCAGCGTATCCGGCAGGGCCGGCAGCTGGCCCAGGTCGGTGTGGCTTTCGCCGGGGCTGTGGAAGTCGCTGCCGCGCGAGGCCGCGAGGCCGAATTCACGCGCGATCCCGGCATAGCGCAGATACTCGGCCGGCGTGTGGCTGCCGGTGACCACTTCCACGCCTTGCCCGCCATGGGCCTTGAATTCGCTGAAGAGCGCAAACTCTTCGTTGGCCGTGAAAGGGTAGCGCGCAGGATGCGCGATCACCGCCATGCCGCCGGCTTCGGTGATCCAGCGCACCGCATTCTTCAACGAGGCCCAGCGGTGCGGCACGTAGCCGGGGTTGCCTTCGGTGAGGTATTTGCGGAACACCTCGCTGGTCTCACGGCATACGCCGGCCTCGACCATGAAGCGCGCGAAATGGGTGCGCGAGATCAGTTCGGGGTTGCCCACGTACTTCAGGGCTCCCGCGTAGGTTCCGGGAATGCCCGCCGCGGCCAGTTGTTCGGCCATTTCCATCGCCCGCTGGCGGCGCCCGCCGCGGGTTTCGCTCAGGCCCTGCCGCAATTGCGCCGAATCGGCGTCGAAACCCAGGCCCAGGATATGCACTGTCTGGTCGGCGAAGGTCACCGAGATCTCGGTGCCAGTGAGGTACTTGATTCCGTGGGACCGGGCGGCCGCGGCGGCGCGGTGTTGGCCACCGATCTCGTCGTGGTCGGTCAACGACCAGAGCTCGACGCCGTTGTCAGCGGCGCGCGCCGCGAGCTCCTCGGGGGCCAGGGTGCCGTCGGAGACGGTGGAGTGACAGTGCAGGTCGGCATTGATGATGGACACCCCGGGATTTTAGGCTCGTGCGCTCCTGGACGAGTCGGCGCCCGGCAATGGCTGCGCGCGGCGCTGGAAAGCGGCAGCTCAGGAGCCGTACCACGACAATGGAAAGCGGTCCCCGCCTACGGCTGGAGCGGATAGGATGGACTCACGGCGCCGGCAGCGGTGCACGCCAGGAGAACACGCATGCGTTGGGAAGGCAATCGGGAATCGGACAACGTGGAGGACCGCCGCGACGAGGGTGGCGGCGGGGGCGGTTTCAGCTTCGGCGGCGGCAGCCTGGGCATAGGCGCGATCGTCATCGCCCTGGTCGGCGGGGCCGTGTTCGGGATCAACCCGCTCACCATCCTGAGCATGCTCAGCGGTGGCGGCGGTCCGGCGCCGCAGGTCCAGCAGGGGCCGGCCCATCCGCCGCCGGCCAACGACCAGAGCGCCAAGTTCGTCTCGGTGGTGCTGGCCGACACCGAGGACGTCTGGACCGATGTGTTCAAGCAGGGCGGGGCAACCTACCACGCGCCCAAGCTGGACCTGTTCCGCGGTGCCATCCGCACCGGCTGCGGCGCCGGCCAAAGCGCCATGGGCCCGTTCTACTGCCCGGCCGACCAGAAGGTCTACATCGACCTGAGCTTCTACGACACCCTGCGCAGCCGCCTGGGCGCGCCCGGACAATTCGCCCAGGCCTATGTGATCGCGCACGAGGTCGGGCACCACGTCCAGGACGAGCTGGGCATCACGCGCAAAGTGGACGCGGCTCGTTCCCGCATGAACGAGGCGCAGGCCAATGCCGTGAGCGTCCGGGTGGAATTGCAGGCCGACTGCTACGCCGGCGTCTGGGCCAATCATTCGCAGCAGTCCAAGCACTGGCTCGATCCTGGCGACATCGAGTCGGCAATGAACGCGGCGGCCAAGATCGGCGACGACACACTGCAGCGCTCGGCCGGCCGCGCCGTGGTGCCCGAAAGCTTCACCCACGGCAGCAGCGCCCAGCGCCAGCACTGGTTCCAGACCGGGTTCGACACGGGCAGCGTGAAGGCCTGCGACACCTTCAGCAGCAAGTCACTCTGAGCAATCGCTCGGGCGAATTTCCGAGTGGTCGCCGCCAGCCGTTCGGGCGAGAACGTCAGACCCTTTACTCCAAGGGATCTTTGAACACAGAGGACGCAAAATTTGCGCAGAGGGCGCAGAGGGAAGACCTTCCAAGGATTTCTCTGCGTTCAAAAAGTGGTGCCGCTTCCCGGGCCTGCGGAAGGGCAGCCGCCAAAGTGCGACAATAGCGGGTTGAGATGACAGCTTCTTTTTCCAATCTATCGCTGGCCGAGCCGCTGGCACGCGCCGTAGCCGAAATGGGCTACGAGTCCATGACCCCCATCCAGGCCCAGGCGATTCCGGTCGTGCTGACGGGCCAGGACGTGATGGGCGCCGCCCAAACCGGCACGGGCAAGACGGCAGCCTTCGCGCTGCCGCTGTTGCACCGCCTGCTGAAGCACGAGAACACCTCGACTTCGCCGGCGCGCCATCCCGTGCGCGCCCTGGTGCTGCTGCCCACGCGCGAATTGGCCGACCAGGTGGCCCAGCAGGTGAAGCTCTACGGCAAGTACACCAACCTTCGCAGCGCCGTGGTGTTCGGCGGCATCGACATGAAGCCGCAGACCGCCGAGCTGAAGAAGGGCGTCGAAGTGCTGGTGGCCACGCCGGGCCGCCTGCTCGATCACATCGAGGCCAAGAACGCGGTGCTGAATCAGGTGGAGTACGTCGTGCTCGACGAGGCCGACCGCATGCTTGACATCGGCTTCCTGCCCGATCTGCAGCGCATCCTGTCGTACCTGCCCAAGCAGCGCACCACCTTGCTGTTCTCGGCGACCTTCTCGCCCGAGATCAAGCGGCTGGCCGGCAGCTACCTGCAGAACCCGATCACGATCGAGGTGGACCGTCCGAACCAGGAAGCCTCCACCGTCGAACAGCATTTCTACAGCGTCTCCGACGAGGAAAAGCGCCATGCGTTGCGCCAGATCGTGCGCCAGCGCGGCCTGTCGCAGGCCTTCGTGTTCGTCAACAGCAAGCTGGGTTGCGCCCGTCTGGCGCGGTCGCTCGAACGCGAAGGCATGAACACCACGGCGCTGCACGGCGACAAGAGCCAGGACGAACGCCTGAAGGCGCTGGATGCCTTCAAGCAGGGCAAGGTCGACCTGCTGGTTGCCACCGACGTCGCGGCGCGCGGCCTCGACATCAAGGACGTGCCGGCCGTTTTCAATTTCGACGTGCCGTTCAACGCCGAGGACTATATCCACCGCATCGGCCGCACCGGGCGCGCCGGACAGTCGGGCCTGGCCGTGACCTTCGTGTCCGGCAGCGATGCGCGCCTGATCGGCGACATCGAGAAGCTGCTCAAGCGGAAGATCGAGCTCGAGGCCCTCGAGTTCGATGAGGACAAGCCAAAGGGCCGCATCAATGACGGGCGTCGCGCCTGGCGCGAGGCCGGCGAGGTGGGCGACCCGCGCGACGTGCTGGATGCGCCGCGCGAACGCGAGCGCGCGCCCCGGCCCCAGCGCGAGTACCGTCCGCCGGCGGCCCCGCGCGATCCATTCTTCGACCAGCCTTACCAGGCACCGGCCACCGAAGCCGCCCCGGCCTGGGAAGCCGCCGCCAAGCCCGCCGCCAATCGCATTTCGGCCAATATCAAGACCAAACGCAAGGTGGCGGCGCTGTTCAAGGCCGAATAGCCGGGCCGGCCCACCAGTCAACCGTTCCCGGCCCGCCCGCCGCAGCGGAGCTTTCTCAACCCCCGGGCTTTTGGGCCTGCTGGCACTTCACCTGAATCAGCTCATGGTTGGCGCCGGACGCGCCCAGCCGCAGCGCGCTCAGGGCACCCCCCCAGACGCAGCCGGTGTCCAGCGAGATGATGTCGGGCCGCTGCAGGAACCCCAGCGTCGACCAATGCCCGAAGGCGATGGTGGTGCCGGCCGTGCGGCGGCCCGGCACGTCGAACCACGGCAGGGTGCCGGGCGGCGCGTCCTGCAGTCCGCCCGACGCATTCAGGTTCATGTCGCCCTCCGGTGTGCAAAAGCGCAGCCGGGTCAGCGCATTGACGATCACCCGCAGCCGCTCGGCGCCGACCAGTTCGTCGCTCCAGCGCGCCGGCTGGTTGCCGTACATCTGGGACAGGAAGGCCACCAGGCCCGGCCCGCGCAAGGCGTCCTCCACTTCCGCGGCCAGGGCCAGCGTCTGCGCGAGATCCCATTGCGGCAGCACGCCACCATGCACCATCAGCACGTCGTGCGCATGGATGGCCATCCGCTGCCTGCGCAGCCAGTCGATCAGGGCCGTGAAGTCGGGCGCCGTCAGCACCTCGTCCATGGTGTCGTTGCGATGCGGCGGGCGCTGACCGTACGCGAGAGCGAGCAGGCTCAGGTCGTGGTTGCCCAGGAGCGATTGGGCCGAGTCGCCGTAGCCCATCACCCGGCGCAGCACGGCGGCCGATTGCGGACCGCGGTTGACCAGGTCGCCCAGCAGGTACAGGGTGTCGCGGCTGGACGAGAAATCGATTTTTTCCAGCAGCCGCTGCAACGCGGCGTCGCAGCCCTGTACGTCACCGATCAAGTAAAGTGCCATGGTGTCCGATTCTCGCCCCTGATTCATGGAAATCCTGCTGATCGCGCTGTTGACGGTGCTGAACGGGGTCTTTGCCATGTCGGAGATGGCGCTGGCCTCCAGCCGCAAAGCGCGATTGGCCACCATGGCCGAGGACGGCGACGCCGGCGCCGCGGCCGCGCTGCGGCTGATGGGGCAGCCCACGCGCTTCCTGTCGACCGTGCAGGTGGGCATCACCTCGATCGGAGTGCTCAACGGCATCATCGGCGAGGCCGCGTT
Organism: Comamonadaceae bacterium; assembly: GCA_012274225.1. Lineage (GTDB taxonomy): Bacteria > Pseudomonadota > Gammaproteobacteria > Burkholderiales > Burkholderiaceae_C > Ramlibacter. The sequence goes on from JAAOZX010000019.1 coordinate 11,634, forward strand.
CAGCAACGAGCTGGCGCACTGGTTGCAGGGCTACGGCATCGGCGCACGTGCATCGTCCTACGCGGCCACCGGCATCGTTGTGGCGCTGATCACCTACGTCACCATCATCTTCGGCGAACTGGTGCCCAAGCGGATCGGCCAGCTCTATCCGGAACCGGTCTCGCGGGTGCTGGCACGACCGATGGCCTGGCTGGCTGGCGCTGCCGGTCCCTTCGTCAAGCTGCTGTCGGCTTCGACCCAGGCGGTGCTGAAGCTGTTGCCGATCGACACCGCACGCGTGCGCGGCATGACCGAAGAGGAGATCGCGCACAGCCTGGAGGAGGGCGTCGACGCCGGTGTGATCGAGCAGCACGAGCACCAGATGGTGCAGAACGTGTTCCACCTGGACGACCGCCCGCTCACATCGATGATGGTGCCGCGCTCTGACATCCGGTGGCTCGACGCCAGCTTGAGCGTGGCCCAGTGCCTGCGCCAGGTGGGCCGCGACGGCGCGCATTCGTGGTATCCGGTGTGCCGCGGCTCGCTCGATGACGTGCTCGGCGTGCTGAGCGTGGCGCGGCTGCTGGCGTTGGGAACGGAGGATCAGAACCGCGCCGAGAGTCTTGCCACCCCCGCGCTGTTCGTGCCCGAGACGCTCTCCGGCATGGAACTGCTCGAGCAATTCCGCCAGGAGTCCGGACGCATCGTCTTCGTGGTCGACGAGTATGGTGTGGTGCAGGGGCTGATGACGCCGCACGACCTGCTCGAGGCGATCACCGGCGAGCTGCAGCCCGGCGCCCAGGCCGATGCCTGGGCCACTCGGCGCGAAGACGGCTCGTGGCTGCTCGATGGCCTGATGCCGGTCAACGAGCTCAAGGCGCGGCTGGACATCCGCGAGCTGCCAGAGGAAGACAAGGGCCGCTACAACACCGTTGCCGGCCTGTTGATGTCGGTGTCGGGCAGCCTGCCCGAGGTGGGCGAGCGCATCGAATGCGGCGAGTGGCTGTTCGAGGTGGTCGATCTGGACGGCAAGCGCATCGACAAGGTGCTGGCGTTGTACCAGCCGCGAGCGGAAGCCGAGCACCACGCAGCCTGATGGCGCGCGCGAGGACGCGCGTCGGCGCGACCGCTTTAGGAGCGCAACCAGCTCACCGTGGCGATGCCCAGGGCGGTGCAGGCAAACGAGCCGAGCAGGTGCGCCAATGTGGTCGCCAGGGCCCAGGACAAGTGCCCGTGCTGCAATTGCGTCACCACTTCGGCCGAAAAAGTGGAAAACGTGGTGAGCCCGCCCAGGAAGCCAGTGACCACGAACAAGCGCGCCTGCGGCGACAGATCCGGCATGGCCGCGAACACGGCCACGGCGACCCCGATCAGGTAACCACCGGCCAAGGTGGCGGCCAGCGTTCCCAGCGGCAAGGCGGGAAACACCGCGTTGAAGCGCCCGGCCAATAGCCAGCGCAGCAACGCGCCCAGCGCTGCGCCGACGCTGATCGAAACCACGGATCCAATCATGGGCTGCCCCTCGAACATGCGCGCCTCGTCCGAACGGAGGCGCGTCCCGTGGGGCAAATTGTCGCTGAGACGC